>JBEKNG010000012.1:0-19253 GCA_049523075.1 Paraburkholderia sp. | reverse complement strand
CTGGCGTGACCGGCTTTATAGCAGCGGCGCTCGCCCTGCGCGACCGTACCTTGCCGCCGCTCCTGCATTTCCGTGCGCCCAACCCGGGTATCGACTCGGCTAACAGCCCCTTCTTCTTCAACGAGGCCGCGCGTCCCTGGGCTGATGGCCCGGCACCGCGTCGCGCCGGCGTGAGTTCCTTCGGCGTCGGCGGTACGAATGTCCATGTGGTGCTGGAGGAAGCGCCCCGCCACGTCGACGCTGCAGGTGCGTCGCAAGCAGCGCCGCAACAGGGACTGCAGATATTGCCGCTCTCGGCCCGAAGCGCGGCAGCGCTCGAACGCGCGAAGGCCAGTCTCGCCAGTCATCTGGCGACCCATCCCAGGCTCTCGCTCGCCGACGTGGCCGAGACGCTGCAAACGGGCCGCCGCTCCTTCATCCACCGCGCCGTGGTCATCGCCGATAGCCTCGATCAGGCTCAGGCGAAGCTTCAAAAGGGGGCCATCGAAGCCCAAGCCCCTCAGGCTGCGCCCGCGGTGGTCTTTATGTTTCCCGGCCAGGGCGCCCAGTATCCGGGCATGGGAGAAGCGCTCTATCGCACCGAGCCGGTCTATCGTGAGTGGATCGACAAGGGCGCCGAGGTGCTGGCTCCGCATGTCGGGCTGGATATCCGGACCTTGCTGTTCAGCGAGTCCCCGGACGGCGACGACACCCCGCACCCTATCCGTTCGACGATTTACGCGCAGCCGGCCCTGTTCCTGGTCGAATATGCGCTGGCACAGCTGTGGATATCGCGCGGCATCAAGCCGACGGCCATGATCGGCCATAGCGTCGGCGAACTGGTCGCAGCCTGCGTGGCCGAGGCGATCGCCTTCGAGGATGCGCTGTACCTGATCGCCAAGCGTGGCGCGCTCATGCAGTCGGCCGAGCCAGGCACGATGCTGGTCGTACGCCTGTCAGAGGCCGACCTCGCACCCATTCTGCCCGAGGATGTCGACCTGGCCGCAGTCAATGCGCCATCGCTCAGCGTAGTGGCAGGCCCCTTCGCGGCCATCGAGGCTTTCGAGGCCACGCTGAAGGCGAGCGATATCGAGCATCGACGGCTGCATACCTCTCATGCCTTCCACTCGCGCATGATGTCCGGCGTCGTTGAAGATCTTGCCAGGCTTGCGGATACCCTTTCTTTCGCACGGCCGAAGATCCCGTATGTGTCCTCAGTGACCGGGCAGTGGGCAGCGATGGATCAGCCGGTGCCGGGACGTTACTGGGCCAGTCACTGCCGTAATGTGGTGCGCTTCAGTGACGCGCTGACCACGCTGACGGCAGAGGGCAGGCCTCTGCTCCTGGAGATCGGCCCCGGCCGAACGCTGTCGACCTTTGTCATGCAGGGATTGCCCAAAGACCGACATCTGGGCGCGATTGCCTCCCTGCCTGATTTCGCCATGCGCGACCGGGAGCTTTCCGTGCTGGCCGAGGCGACCGGGCGGCTGTGGCTGAGTGGCGTCACGCCGAACTGGAAAACCGTCCAGACCGAGGCCGCCCGCCGTGTTTCGCTACCGACCTATCCGTTCGAACCGGAACGGCATTGGATCGACGCCCCTGTAACTGCCGCTTCACTTCACCCGACGACAGAAGCCACGGCGATTGCCGCTCCTGCCTCGTCCGAAGCCATAACCGATATTCCTCAGACCGCCATGGCCCAAACTGTCCAAATCGACCGCACACCGCGCCTCATTGCCGAACTGGCCTCTCTTCTTGCCGAGATGTCCGGCGAGGCGCCGGATACGTCCAATCCGGACGTGACCTTCTGGGATCTCGGTTACGACTCTCTGTTCATGGGACAAGTCTCCCGGCAGATTCGCCGCCGCTACGACGTCACGATCAGCTTCCGGCAGATCATGAGCGACTATCCGACGCTACCCGCCCTGGCGCAGTTCCTCGATGGCGCTTTGCCGCCTGATCCGGAAGTGCCGCTCGTACCGGCCGCAGCCGAGGCCGCGCCAGTCGCCGTTGCGGCGCCGGCCGCTTCCATCGCGGCCGCTCCCGTCATGGCCGTTGCCCCGGCCACCGGCGACATCCAGTCGGTGATCCGCGACCAGCTCGCTGCGATGCAGTCCCTGATGGAGCGTCAGCTGCAGGTGATCCAGGGCGCGCCGCTGGCGGTCCAGCAGCAGCCTGCTGCGGCGATCCAGGCCCCCGCTTTGACCGCGGCGCGCACGCCGGCCGCGGCTGCCGCGCGGCCCACCGGCCCCGAGATCAAGTTCGAGGAGAATCGGCCGACGCGCTTTACCGCGTTCAAGCCGGGCGCAACGAGCTCGGCGCAGATCACCGAGGTCCAGACGGCGTTCATCGCGGACCTGTCGGCTCGCTACTCGGCGAAGACTGCCACCTCCAAGTCTCGTACGCAGTCCTATCGTTCTGTGCTTGCCGATCCGCGTACCGCCAGCGGCTTCCGCGAGGAATGGAAGGAGCTTGTCTATCCCATCGTCGCCCAGCGCTCCAAGGGCTCGAAGATCTGGGATGTCGACGGCAATGAATATATCGACGTGGTCAATGGCTACGGCCAGACCGCGTTTGGCCATACGCCGGATTTCGTCGTGGAGGCGGTCAACGCACAGATGGCGGAAGGCTTTGCCATCGGACCGCAGTCGCCGCTTGCGGGCGAGGTCGCGCAGATGTTCGCCGAGATGACGGGGCATCAGCGCGTCACCTTCTGTAATACCGGTTCCGAAGCCGTGATGGCAGCGATGCGCCTCGCGCGCACCGTGACAGGCAAGGAGAAGGTCGTCTGCTTCGACGGCGACTATCACGGCCAGTTCGACGAAGTCCTCGTCAAGCCGGGAAGCGAAGCGGGCGTGCCGCGTGCTTTCCCGCTCGCGCCCGGCATCCCGCAGAGCTCCGTGGGCAACATGGTCGTGCTGCCCTACGCCAGGTCCGAAAGCCTCGAGTGGATCAAAGCCAACATCGACGATATCGCCGCTGTTCTGATTGAGCCTGTGCAGTCGCGCCATCCCAATCTGCGACCGAAGGAGTTCGTCCAGCAATTGCGCGAGGTCACGGCGGCCAACGAATCCGCCCTTATCGTCGACGAGGTCGTGACGGGCTTTCGCGTCCATCCGGCCGGCATGCAAGGCTATTGGGGTATCAAGGGCGACATGGCGACCTACGGCAAGGTGGTCGGCGGCGGCCTGCCCGTCGGCGTGCTCGCCGGCAGCGCCCAGTTCATGGATGCGCTCGACGGCGGCCAGTGGCAATTCGGCGACGCATCGGTTCCCGAAGTCCCGCCGACCTTCTTCGCCGGCACTTTCGTGCGCCATCCTGTGGTGTTGGCGGCGATGAAAGCCGTCCTCGTGCACCTCAAGGAGGCTGGCCCGGCGCTGCAGGAATCGCTCGGCGCCCGCATGGACGGCCTCGTGCAGCGCATCAATACGCATCTGGAGAAAGTCGGCATCGCCACGCGGGCGGAATCCTTCTCGAGCTGGTTCTATATCAGCTTTGCAGGCGAAGACCGCTTGGGCAGTCTGTTCTATGCCTATATGCGCTACCTCGGCATTCACATCATGGAAGGCTTCCCCTGCTTCCTGACGACCAGCCATTCGGATGACGACATCCGCAAGATCGGAGATGCCTTCGTCGAAAGCATTCACGCACTCCAAAGCGTCGGCATTCTCGGCGGTACGAAGGAAGCCCCGGCTTTCACGCCGCCGGCTGAACGCAAGCAACCCGCGGAGTCTCCGCTCACCGAGCCACAGAAAGAAATCTGGATGTCGGCTCAGCTGGGCAACGAAGCATCGCTCGCGTTCAATGAGTCCTTCACCCTCGAGCTCACGGGCCACTTGAACGAGGCCGCTTTCGAACGCGCTTTCGCGGCGACGATTGCCCGCCACGATGCATTGCGCGCTCATTTCTCGCGCGTCGGCGATACGATGTTCGCGGATGCGGCAACGACTGTTCCGCTGGAAAGGATCGACCTTTCCGGCCACCCCGATGCGGCCGGAGAACTCCAGGCCCTGATCGATGCGGAAGCGCGTGAGGTCTTCGATCTCACCCGTGCTCCGCTGGTGAGCGCCGCACTGGTGCGTCTGGAAACCCAGAAGTGGGCCTTCGTGTTCACCGCGCATCACATCGTCTGCGACGGATGGTCGATCAACATCGTCCTGCGCGATCTAGGGGCCCTCTACGCGGCCGGGATTTCGGGCAAGGAGCCCGAACTCGATGAGGTGCAGAGTTTTCTCGCCTTCGCCAAGGCGCAGGATGAGGCCGGTGTCGACAAGGAGACGCGCGACTTCTGGCTGAACCTCCATCGCGACCCCGCGCCGCAACTCGATTTGCCTGGCGACCGCCCGCGCCCGGCGATCAAGAGCTTCCGCGGCGCTTCGACGACACGCCAGTTGGGTGCCAATCTTCTCAAGCAGGTAAAGACCGCTTCCTCGAAGCAGGGTTGCTCGCTGTTTGCCACCCTGTTCGGCGCGAGCCAGGTGCTGTTTGGCCGTCTATCAGGCAATGACGATGTCGTCATCGCCGCACCGATGGCTGGCCAGTCTCAAGCCGGCGAGGCGCTGTTGGTCGGGCACTGCGTCAATTTCCTGCCACTGCGCGTCAGGTTCGACCGCGACAAGCCTTTCGCCGCGCACATGAAGGCGGTGCGTGATCATGTCTTCGACGCGGGTGACCGCCAGAACTACACCTATGGCGCGCTGGTGCGCGATCTCGGTATCAAGCGTGATTTCAATCGACTTCCGCTGACTGAGCTGCAGTTCAATCTGGAGAAGGTCGACGAACAGCTCGACATGGCCGGCGTGGCCACGCGCTTTACGCCGAACGCGAAGGCCTACAGCAACTTCGATCTGTTCCTGAACGTAATCGAATCGGCGCAGGGACTTCGTCTGGATTGCGACTTCAACACCGACGTCTATGACGAGGCGACGGTTCAGCGTTGGCTCGGCTACTACGAAACCTTGCTGACGGCGATCGCCCGCGATGCCGAAACGCCGGTCGCGGCATTGCCTCTGCTGAGCGAAAACGAGATTCGTCACCTGCGCGACGAGCTGAATGCGTCCCAGCGTGACTACGATCTCTCGCAGACGGTCCCGGCGATGATCGCCACGCAGACCCGCCAAACCCCCGATACGACGGCCGTGTCGGACGAGACGGAGAGCCTGGCTTATCGCGAGCTCGATGGGCGCGCCAGCCAGATCGCCCGCAGGCTGGTGGCAGCGGGTATCTCGCCGCACGGACGCGTCGCCATCGCGATGGATCGGACTGCGATGACCGTGGCCGCCATGATTGGCGTGTGGCGGGCCGGTTGCGCCTACGTGCCCCTCGACATGACGATGCCACCCGCGCGCCTGCGCCAGATCCTCGATGGTGCCGACATTGCCGCCATCCTCAGCGATGGTGCGAGCCGGACGGTGCTGGAACCGGGTGAACATCGAGTGCTGGAACTGGAGGCTCTGCTTGAGGAAAGCGACGACGAGGACGTGACTTTGCCCATCGTGTCGGATGCAGATTCTGCCTATGTGATCTTCACTTCGGGCTCGACTGGCCAGCCCAAGGGCGTGGAGATTGCCCATCGCGCTCTAAGCAACTTCCTGTTGTCGATGGCGCAAGCGCCGGGCTTTACGGCCAGGGACCGCATCGTCGCGGTCACCACTTTCTCCTTCGATATTTCCGGTCTCGAGCTGTTCCTGCCGCTCATCGTCGGTGGGCAGACCTTCATCGCAGGCTATGCAGAGGTGCGCACCGGCTATGAGTTGGTGACCCGACTGAAGGAGGAGGCCGTCACCGTCCTCCAGGCGACGCCATCGCTCTGGCGCATGCTGCTGGAAGCCGGCTTCAAGGCACCGAAGGGCTTCAGGATCCTCTGTGGCGGCGAGCCGTTGCCACGCGATCTCGCCGACGACCTGCTGGCGACCGGCGCTCAGGTGTGGAACCTCTATGGCCCGACCGAGACAACGATCTGGTCTTCTGTCTCGCGTGTGGTTGCGAACGGGCCTGTGGTCATCGGCGCCCCCCTCGCCAATACAGACCTGCATGTGCTAACAGACGACCTGCATCTGGCGCCGGAAGGCCTCAGCGGCGAACTGTGGATTGGCGGTGAAGGGCTGGCAAAAGGCTATTTCAACCGTCCCGACCTCACCGATGCTGCCTTCAGGTCGGTTGCTATCGAGGGCGCTGCGCCACGCCGGCTCTATCGCACCGGGGACCTTGCCAGGCGCCTTGCCGATGGCTCGATCCAACACCTCGGCCGTCGCGACCAGCAGATCAAACTGCGCGGCTTCCGCATCGAGATCGAGGATATCGAGGCGGCCTTGCGCAAGGCGCCCGGCGTTGCCGCGGCGGCCGTCGCCTTGCATACCGTCAGCGACAGTCCTCGCCTCGTGGGCTACATCGTCGAGGCTGCCATCGACAAGACCGACCAGGGAGCGGTCGCGGCGCATGTTGCCGGGCAATTGCCGGCCTATATGGTGCCGACCCTGTGGATGACGCTCGACGCGCTGCCTCAGACCAGCAATGGCAAGCTCGATCGCAAAGCCCTGCCTGTGCCGACAGCGGACATGGTGGCCACGCCTGTCCGCCAGCCGCACGCTGCTCTCAAGGTGGTTCCGCAGGCCCCCATGCCGGCCGAATCAGTGGCCACTCAGATCGAACTACCGGCCATGCCGGCCGAACCAGCAGCCATGACGCCGACTCAGGCCACCATCGCTGCGATCTGGGGGGAAGTGCTGGGTATCCAGCATGTCGGCATCGACCAGCAGTTCTTCAGCCTCGGCGCAGACAGCCTCCAGCTGTTCCGCATCGTCGCACGAATGAACGAGCGCGGACTGGGCGTGGATGCCCGTCAACTCATGAAGAACGTCACGATCGCCGAATTGGCGGCGAGCCTGGACGGCACGCAGGCGAACGAGCTGATGGAGGCCAATGCCGTGGCCAGGCCATCAATCCTCAACTTCAAGCGCAGACATGCGGAGGGAGTCTAAGCGATGAACGGGATAGCCTTGAATATCGCCCCTGCTCAAGAGATCGAAGCCGGCTACGCCCTGTTCCCGGCGACCGACTGCCAGGTTCGGTTCTGGCATGAGCAGAAGGCGTCGCCGAAGGCCTCCGCGCTCAACATCGCCTTCCGGCTGCAATTGTCGGGTCCGCTGAATGCCGCGAGCATCGAACAGGTGCTCTGCGAACTGGTAGCGCGACACGAGATATTGCGTACCGGCTTCGCGATGACGGGTGCCGGGCTGCGCCAGCAGGTCTGGAGTTACGCCCCCTTCCGGCTCGAAGTGGTGGACCTCACTGCTTTCGAGGAAAAAGCCGGCCTTGCGGAGGCCGAGCGTGTCGGTGGACAGCAGGCTCGCACGCCTTTCGACTTGTCGTCCTCCTCCTTCTTCCGGGCCGTGTGGTTGCCCAGTTCGATCACGCAGGGTGAATTGCAGTTGACCTTCCATTCGCTTGTCATGGATGGCTGGTCCCTCGCGATACTCGTGCGCGAACTGGTGGAAGGACTTGCCGCGTTACATGCCGGGCATGATCCCGAATTCCCCGATGTCGACCTTCACCATGGCGACTACGCGCTGTGGAAGGAAGAGTTCCTTGCCAGCGGTGCGCTCGATCGCGCTCGCGCCCATTGGCGCCAGGAGCTTCAGGATTTCAGCCGCTTCGACGTTCCTGGCGATCGTCCCCGGCCGCAGGAGCGACGCTTCCAGGGCGTCATTCGCTCCATTCTGTTGCCCGGCGCGCTGAGCGACCGCCTGATTGCGGCTGCCAAGGCCCAGGGTGTCACCCTGTTCAGCGTTGCGGCTGCTGGCCTCGCGATGGCGCTGCAAACGGCGACCGGCCAGACCCGGGTGGCCATGAGCACGCAGATGTCGGTGCGGGATCAGCAGGAACTCGAGGGCGTGGTCGGACCGCTCATCAACACGGTGATACTGGGGCTCGACGTTCCGCCAGGCAGCACCGTTGCTTCCGTCACGGCGCAGTGTGGTGCCAAGCTCAGCGACGCCATTGAACACCTTCACTTGCCGTTCGAAGAGATGATGGAGATGGCGGGCGAGGTTGTCGACACGGATCGCCCGCCGCTTTGCTCGGTCAATTTCGCCCTGCAGCAAAGCTTCGTCGGCGTGGGCGATGAGGTTCGCCGACAGGATTTCGCTGCGACGACCTCGCCCTCCTTCAACGCGGGCGCACTCTACGACCTCAACTTCTTTATGGTGCGGCGCCCGGCAGGCTGGCGCATCTCCTGTGAAGGCGACACGGACCTCTACGACGCCGAGACAATCGACCGGCACCTGGCGAAGTGGCGCGAGATGCTGGAAGCCGTTGAGATCGTGGCCAAACGGCCTCTGGCGCCCGCTCCCGGCAGAGAGACGGCGAAACTCGTAGGAGGCGTCGGTGCCAGCGGTTTCATGAGTCAGGCCGAGATGGAGGCGAAAGCGCGCAATATCGTGCGATTCAACGAGAATGCGCCGGGAACACCCATCATCGTGCTCAACAACACGGCAGTATTCTATGAACTGTCGCGGCAGATCGGCGCCGACCGACCCATCATCGACATTCCTATGGTGCCGGAAGGGGCTCCGCGCGAGTACCCGCAGCGTGCCTTTCAGGATATCGCCGCGGACGCCGTGCGGCTGATCAGGCTGGCCCGGCCAAGAGGCCCCTATATCCTCATGGGGCACTGCGTGCTCGGTGCGCTGTCACTGGAGGCGGCCCATCAGCTACGGCGCGAGGGAGAAACGGTGGAACTCGTCATCCTCAACGATTCCTGGTGCCCCGGTTATCGCGAGTTGATGCCTTGGTACGATCGGCAGTTGCGCAAGATGCAGGTGCGTGCGGACAACATTCCGCGCGACTTCCGCAAGGCCATGCGGGGCGAGATATCCATGGTCGCCTTCCTCAACCAGTATCGGATCGTTCGCTTGCTCGGAATTGCACGCCTCGCTCTCAAGCTCGGTCTGATCAAGGGAAATGCTTCCGAGCATATGATTTCCGAAAATCGCTGGTACATCGAATATCTGCTGGCTCAGCAGGCGCGGTACTGTCCGGCGCCCTATGACGGCGACGTTCAGATCTTCCGCAGTGCCCAGGTGCTCAAGGGGCGCCTGTTCGCCCGGGACCTGGGATGGGATCCGGTGGTAACGGGCAAAAAACTGATAGTCACCGAAGTTCCGGGCATGCACGACCAGATCTTCCGCTCGGCCGGCGCTGCTGTCATCGGCAAGCAACTGCGTGAGCGTCTGGCCGGAATCGAGGCTACCGGGGTTGAAGCCAGACTTGACGAGCACGACGCTCCGGCAGCATTCCTGCGCCGTGCCGAGGCTTAGATCAGAGAGGGATTCAAACATAGCCCTTCGGGCTAAAAACGGACCTGATTGGATAAGGTGGTTGGGCTATGTCCCGTTTGCGTAGAGTGTTACTGGTCGCGTTTTTTGGTGCACTGACCGTTGCCGCCCTAATTTCTGTCAGGTTGGCCGTGCCTTACCTGTTCCGTCGTCTGCCCGCCGCTGTCGCTGCCGGGTCGGCGGTGCCATCTGGCAGGATACGATTTGCAGTGCTCGGGGATTCCGATAGCCAGTCCTACCATGACACGCTGATGTTTGGAGATCCGAGCCTGCGAGGAGGCCCCTGGCGCGCGACTACCTGGCAGTGGACCGAGATCCTGGCGCGGCTGAGGGGCGACCAGATCGACCTCGGCGAATGGGGGGCCTGGGGAACCGGCAAGTACCGCGCCTATTTCGACGAAGCTTTCGGCTTTCTCGCCCGGACACCTCCCAAAGACGACTACCGCTACGATTTCGCCGTCAGCGGCGCTACCTGCAACCAATTGATGGGACATCCGCTGCGCCAGGCGATCCGGCTCGTCGACTTGATGGACACAGACCCGCAAGCCTGGAGAGGCGGCATCGTGCTGATCCGGATCGGTATCAACGATGTCGGTGCGCACGACGTCCTTGACGAGTTGTCCCGTGATCCAACCGCATCGCGTCCCGCGGCCGTAATCAACGCCTGTATCGAGACAATCGGCAAGGCAGTCGCCCTGATCCGCAGCCAGCACCCGGATACCTATGTTGTGCTTGTCGGTCTGCTCAGCAATGCGGATTCGGCGGTCGAGTTCGCCAATTGGCAATCAGGCAGGGAGATGGCCAATATCGACGCCGGCATGGATGTCTTCGACAATGGCTTGCGCAAGCTGGCCGCGGCGGATCGCCACGTCTACTTTCTTGATGATCGCGCCGGGTTCAGGAGCCTATGGGGCTCGCGCGACGACCAAGGCCGTCCGCTTTACAAGACGGTACATCTGTTACCTGGCTGGGCAATCACCAATACGCACGGCGACGATCCGCACAACGCCGAACTTTCCGACGGTCATGCCGGCGTAGTCTGGAATACCCTTTGGACGCAGAACCTTGTCGCTTCCCTAAACACCGCCTTCGGATTGCATCTCAAACCGATCACGGATGCCGAGGTTATCGGCTTTCTCCAACCAAGCTTTACTGACAGCCATAGATAGAGCGTTCGTAAAGCATGCAAGCGACCCGCGGCCGGCATTTTTTAGACAGCAAGCCTGTCGGCGAATCATACGAGCGCCGCGCACCGGGTCAAACAGGCGTATCGGCGGCCGTCGTGTTGAGAACCGATTTAACAAACGATCGGCCAAATCGAGAAACCAAAAAAGAGCGTACCGGCGTATCGATGAAACGCATGATGAAATAACTAACCAGCAGGATCGCGGGTAGGAACAAGACAGCCTCCAGAAGAGGATCCTTCCTGTGCATCAATTGTTGAAAAATGCCATTGAGCCAGACATAGATGGGGTAATGCAACGCGTACACGGGATAAGACAGTTCGCCCAAAACTAGCGCAGCGGTCCGCGTAGGACCGATGAGCATGATCGAAGGTCCACCGAGGACCAGCAACGGCATCACAGCGGCAGCCCACAGCCACTGTGCGAAGAAGGGAATCTGGGCGGGCCACACCATCATGACCAGAGTCGCAACGGATGCAGGAAGAAACAGCAATTTCCAGATCTTCCATGAGAACAGCCCGAATTTCACATCACTGTGATAAAGCATGACGCCCAGATAGTAAGCGCCGAATACGCGCGGAAAGCCGGACAAGAAAGTATTCGGCGTGTCGCCTCCCATGCCGAGCATCGCCGTAAGAGAATAACCAACGAGCGTCACTATGAGCGCGAACATCAACCCGTCGAATCGGCGCAGGAGCATCCAGAAGAGATTGACGGTCAGTTCGAGAAACAACGTGTATTCGGGGCCATTGAGCGGAAACACCTGTGGCCCTCCGATTGCATGCGGAGCACCGAACAACGGCACGCACGATAGACCGAGGACTGTCGCGGCCGCAAGCCAGCCCGGATGGATGTCGGTATCGTGAAGCAGAACAGATCGGGTCGCCAGATATGATGCACTCAGCAAGGTTCCGATCACTATCACCGGCATCAGCCGTATGAGCCTGATACGCACGAAGAGTGCACCAGTCATCCCTCTTTCGAACCGGCCCCGGTAAGCCACGCACAAGACGTACCCTGAGAGACCAAAGAAGAAGTCGACAGCAATGCCCGCGTTGGAAGCCAGCCATGGGATGCCCAGCCAGTGATTCAGATGAAAGAGCAATACCGATATGGCTGCGAGGCCGCGTAAGCAATCAGGCAGCGCCAAATGGGAGTGTTTGTTCATTGCGAGCGATTGTTGGCGATTTTTGCCGCCGCTAAGATTTCGGTGTTAGACGGTCTCAACCTCCGCCTCGCACTCGACAGGCAAATTCAGACGGAGCTGCATTACGAACGCAGGGCGAGCATGTGTGCTGACGTCTCGACCAGCCAGATCAAGAAAGAGGCACGCCACGGTTGCTCAACGCAGTCTCAAGTCACTGCCGTTTGGCGAATCGTGGATCTCCTGCCCTCAAGCCAAGCTAGCAACGGTTTCTCCATGTACAAGTGAATACCGAGTGCAAACGCAACCGCCAGGGCCGCCACGCAGGAGGCCGCCAGATAGAGGCTGAGTGACGTGTGGAAAACCCCGGACTTCACGGCCCTGGCGAATACGTTCATCCAGAATCCATGAGTCAGATACAGTACATAGGACGCGTTTCCGAGCACCGTCAGGGCACGCCCGATCCGGCCGCCTCTATCCTCCGCGTGCACAAACGCGGCCACGAGAAGCGTCGCCGGAAGCCCCCAGGCCCACCATCTAAATGAGGACGGCAGGCCAGATGTTGCTTCATCGGGTGAGGCGACGGAAGCCCACCAGAAGAGCGCGACACACGTCATCAACAGCACCCACCTGATACGGGGGCCTGATTCAGGCAACCGTGTGGTGACCAAGCCAAGAAAGATACCACCCAGAAATTCGATCACGATTGGGCTCGCGTAGTACTGGCCTTGTGCAGTCGCACCGAACATATTGAGCGCCATAGGCACACCTGCGAGCAGACCGACAATCAACACCACCCGGTACCTTTGCCATGGAAGACAAAGTGCGGCGGTACAGATGAGGTAAAAGTAAAGTTCATAGACGAGCGTCCACGCAACGCCGAGGACCAGACCAGCCGATGTCGTGGGTGGAAGCAATAGCACTGACTCGCTGAGAGTTACGGCGCCAAGCGGCACGTGCCTGAACGCGATACCGCTGCAAGACAGCGCAACCACAATGGCAAGCCACGCCCAATAAGACGGCATGATTCGCGTGAGGCGACGGGCCAGGAACCGTTTGGCCGACGTTTGCGAGGAGAAGCCCCCCGTCGCATGCCACATCACCAGCCCACTGATGACGAAAAAGATGTCGACGCCGCACGCTCCCAATCGCTGCGCTGCAGGAGAGACGAGCGCCAGCGGACTTCCCGAAGCCTCCTCAAGTATATGGTGTGCCAATACCGCAAAGGCGGCAAAGAAGCGCAGGTGTTGCAACCCGTAGAGTCTGGTATGACGTCCCATAAATATCGTCGATAAATTCAGGTCATTGCGGAAAGGAAAACTCGGAAAACATCTGGCTTGGCGGCCTGGTTTGCAACCGCGGAATTCTCCAGATTATTGAGGGGATGCTTCACCGGGACGGCGAGCCGTACGCACTCGTCCGGCTCGAGGCGCCCGGCAACATATCGGGAATACTCCGCAGCAGTATAGAAATATCTGGTCTACACGCGCGAATTAACTGCTCCCGAACGTGGTACGCGCCACATTGCCTGAGAGCTTGCACGCCTGCTCAGTCCCATGGCCGTCTCGCCGATGACGCGGATTCCCAACAATTCCGGAAGACTAAATGTCGTCTTTATATCTGGATCTAATTTTTATTCTGCCTGTATTCCAGACACGCAGATTTTGAATAAAATAATAAACACCACGGAAAGGTGATTTTAATTTGCCAATCCAGACAGATCCATAATCCCCCTCAGATCTTTGCCGCCCTATCATGGACACAATCCCCTTCTTGCCATTTTTTAGCAAAACATCCTGAATGCACGGCGCCGGGTGTAATTGAAACACGGACATTTCTTCCAGATCGCCATCAAACATGACAAGATCCACCGGGCGATCAGCGAACTCATAGCGATCGATCATCTTGCGGCATCCATCTCTCGAAATAACATAGGCGGCCGCCCCCGTGTGATTGCTCCGTAACCGGTGCAGCCCCGTTCGAGCCGATAAATTCAGACCTTTTCGATCAACAAATATGCCAGCCAAAAAAGTCTCCAGCTTTATGATGTCGTAGCAAAAGCCTCGTGAAATTTTCTCCTTCACAGACTCGACGAGAATTCTCGCGTCCCGGCAAAAATGGACATCATCCTCGAGTACAAGGGCGTGATCTATTCCTTCGGCCAGCACCTTTTTCCAAATGGAATAGTGACTGAGCGTGACCCCCTTTTCGGGCGCCGTACACCTGCCCCGCAGCAGCGGTAATTCCAGGGTTCGACTCATGTCTTCAATGTGTGCGGGACCCAATGCGGGGAATCGTTCCCAATCGTAGCCGAGCCTCTCAAGCTGCGCTGCCATGTGACTCAGTCTGTCTGTGGACTGGTCGAGGTTGATGACGAATATTTTCATTGACTCTAGGTGATCGCGAGAAATCGACTTGAAATCTGGTGCGGTATCCGCCGGGCAGCTCAGTGAATGGCTCACGCAATCCTCTCAACCAGTTCTCTCCAGCTGGCGAGGATTGGTTCGCGGGAAAAGTTCAGGAGGTGCGCGCGGGCTTGGGAGATTCGCCGGATACGTTGCTCATCCGGCATTTCGGCCAGCAACCTCATACCGGATGAGATCGATTCCAGATCAAGCGGATCGGCGTCTAGCATGGCTTCCCCCCCGACTTCCGTCAAAATACTGGAGCTGGAAACGAGGCACGGTAAATCATGCTCTATCGCCTCGATAACCGGCATTCCGAATCCTTCCAGATGACTCATCAGCACAAAACCGGATGCATTGCGGTAGAGCCAACGAAGCTCGTCATCAGTCATATAACCCGGCATCACAACCCCCGGAGTTTGCTTGGCGAGTTGGACAGCGGTGTCAGCGCCGGGCTCCCGCCCCCCGACGATGACGTACCGCCAACCTTTCTCCGCAAGCCCGCTTGCCGAGAATGCCGCGATACAACGGGCCTGATTCTTACGGTCACCGATACTCCCCACCGTTAAGACAAAGGGGGACTCAACTCCATCCACCGGACGCCCTTCTCCCTCCTTTATTCCTAAGCGGGTCGGAATGTAGATGACGTTCGACGAAGCATAATCTTTACCGTATAGCTCATGAAATTCCTGCTGAGACGTCTTACTGACAAATACCATGTGAGGCTTTATTCGTCTGATCTGCTCATAAGCCTGTTTGTACAAATCATCCACACCCGGCGCAAAGTATTGCGGATGCGTGATCGGACCGACGTCATGACAGAGTATGATATCCCTCGCCTCTAACCGATGACGCACGACGCTGAGTGGGTCGAGATGCAGTGTAGGACGAGGATTACGGATTACCGGCAATAATGAAACCAACCGTGGCCTATATACCCTCGCGATTGTTTCCTTGTGGGTCAAGCGGCCCACGACACGGCGCATCAAGTCATTGTGCGGAAATCCGTGAAATCGCCCGTAGCGGACCTTGGTGATCCTATGGCCGAGCGATGAAATGATGTCTTTCCCCAAAAAAAGCTTACCGGTACGATCATTGAGTGCCAGTGAGAAATCAACATCAATAGACATTGTTTGCGCCATATATCTCTCTTCAAGGAAATTAGTGGGTCACGGCTTTCACGGTCTCGAACATGTTGCGCGCCGCCCGTTTCCAGGTGAAGCCGCCAGCCTGTCGGCGTCCCGCGGATATCAGGGATTGACGCACTGCTTCGTCATCGAGCGCCGTCAGAATATTCAGACGCCACGCGTCCGGACTGAAAGGGTCCGCATAAAGCGCGGCCTCGCCGCAAACCTCCGGAAGCGCGCCGAACGGCGCGGCTACGACCGGACAGCCCAGTGCCATCGCCTCCAATGGCGGCAAACCAAACCCTTCAGTTAGAGAAGGAAAGGCAAGCGCGCCGGCATTCGCCATCAGCCCAACGAGTTCCGGATCGGTAATCCGCCCTGCAAATCGCACGTTGGGAGGCACCACATGCCCGAGAGTTTCGAACTCGGCTTGCGTGGCACCACCGAACAGCACGAGCTCGACTCCCCTCAGTTCTGCACCAGCGAAGGCTTTGAGCAGGACTCCGATGTTCTTGTGCTTCTGGGTATTCGCGAGCGCGAGCACATAGCGCCGCGGTTTTAGACTCAATGCGGCAAGCTGCCCATCGTCGGGCCGCACCTGCAAAACATGGTCGCAGCCGTTGTGTACGACGACGATCTTGTCGGCACTGGCAATGCCATAGCGTACGAGTTCACTTTTGGAGAATTCCGAAACGGTAAAGATGATCTTGTGCCGCTTGCCGATGAAAAAGAAAAGAAACCTGTACCACAGCCGAAAAGGCAGGGAATAGGATTCGGGTGCGGAATACACTTGGGCGTCGTGGATCATCGTCGCCGAATCGCGATGAAACAGCGGCCCGAGATTGCAGAGGTTGAGAATGAAGTCCCTTCTGCGAGCCAGTGGAAGATAGAATTGTTCCCACGCGATCCTATGCATCCTGCGAACCCATGGATTCTCGCGAATGCACGAAATATTTCGGTAAAGTGGGACCTCGACGCTATCTCTGACTACGACGGCATAATCGCCGCAGTTACCGGCTTGCCCGGCAATCAAGGCATCGGTTGCGGCAACGAGCTGCTCGGCAACCCTGTGCACGCCCGTCGGCGCCGCCCCGAAGAACTTGCCGTTGAACGCTATCGTCTTCGATGCGACCGTTTTCATAGCTTCCGCACACTTAAGCGTTGATCTTCTTCGCACAAAGTCCCAGAAGCCAATCAGATTGCCGCTCAAACGGCCCCCGCGATTGACCCAAGGCTCCGGCGCAAAACTGCGCACGATGTCGCCGTCGACGTTACGCAGGACAATGTAGTTTTCTCTCACAGGTAGGGTATCGGTGTATCAAACGCGGCACTGCTGCCTACCGCACGCACATGCATATTGAACCCGCGCGCTACGGCTTTCCGGGGCACTCATGCGCTTACCCGCCTCGGCTTCAAGGTGTCTTCACCGGGTGCTTACGACGCTTGGCTAAATTGAACGCATCAATGCGAGCTGAATAGATTTGGATGTTCGTCATCGCACGTTTGGCCGACAAGCGGGCTAGTAGGCTAAAAACCGTGGCCACCGAAAAACAAAGAGCATCTCAGACCAACCGAATACCGGGTCCTGGAAATTTCATGAAGAAACTGCTGAAAGCCATTTTGATGCTTGCGTGGCTCGGGAAAATTCCGGGTGTGCCTCAGCTTTATGCGAGGACCGTCTGGTCTAAACATATGAACCTGTTCTTCGGCCTTTACGACAGCTTCGAGGCTGCCGAGCGCGCTGCGACTGGTTTGAGCAAGGTCGGCTGGGACGACGAAGGTATCGCGAAGATTCTCGTCAACGAGGATCTGGAAGAGGCACCGCAACTCTTTCAGACGTCGCAGTTTGCCGTGCTGCTGTGGCTGGCCAAGCTGCTCAAGTCCGGCAACACAATCGTGGACTTCGGCGGAGCTGGCGGAATCTTCTATGAAATCTGTTTGCGGTATGACATTCTCCCTGCGCCCCTGCGCTGGCACGTCGTCGACGTCCCAGAAACGGTGAAGCGCGGCATCGCGCGCCATCAACAGTTGAAATCGTCCATGATCAGTTTCGGTACGGATCTCATGGAAGCCCCGGCGTCCAATATCATGCTGATGCTCGGAGTCATCCAGTATCTGCCGGATCCGCTGGGCGAGAAAGGGCCGGGTATTCTTGAATCCGTGAAGGCACTGCCCTCCCATATCTTCATCAACAAGGTGGCGCTAACGGATGACGGTGAAGTCTGGACGATACAGAATCTGGTGACAACGGCGATGCCTTATCGGTACTTCAGCCGTCAGAAGTTCATGGCCTATTTCGAGGCGCACGGATATCGTTTGCGCGACAGATGGCTGGTTCCGGAAATAAACATAGACATCCCCTTCCACCCGGAACGATCCCTGTCGTTTCTCGAAGGTGTCCATTTCGAGCGCCCGCCGGTATCGGCAACGCCATAGAGACGCTACAGCGGAAAAGCGTGGGACGCTTTCCGCCACGCCACCTGCCGTCGCATTCTGCCCACGGAGGGCTGTGTCGGACGCATCCATTTTGCGTGTTACTTTCCTGCCTTTCTGTGGCGTTGAAAACCCCAACAGCATCGCGCACTTCGTCGGCATAACCATAAGTAATACTGAGCGCTTGCACGCACAAAAACGAAGCGCGCCGCAGCGGACCGGGCAGTCAGGACAAGATTCGAAAACGCGGCTGCGTCGGCGTCAGCCTATCGCGTGATCAGGGACTTCACCTGCCGCAGGCCGCTTATCGCCGTGGCTTTCGAGCGGTCGACGAAGTCCGAGTTCCCTGGCGGTCGAGGCTTTAGCCCGAGCCTGCGCATATAGTGGTTCGCGCGGTATGCATCCGCATAGTGCCGCGGTAATTCCATGTTGAGGCTGAGCGAGACGGACACGTTGTCGTGGTTTTGCACCCAATGAGCGCCGTGGGTAGGGATATGCACCGCATCACCGGGATAGAGCGTGAATTGTCGGGCGACCTTCTCGGCATGCGGCTTGTAAGTACCGGCAGTAATCGAGACCGCGTAATATTGCTCGATCTCTTGCTCAGTCGTCACACTGCGGTCCATGGGATCGCACACCCAAAGGTCCTTTGATCCCTGAATCTGCACCAAAAAATTAACCTCGGCATCGAAATGAAAAGGCGTCTTGCGCCGCGGTGACGTGATGAACACCAGCATTTCGGCGTTGCTCAGGAGCATGGAGCCTTCAGGCCCGGCAACCTCGCGCAGGAAGGCCTCGTACTCGTCGAGCACCGCCTTGTAGGCCGGATTGGTCTCGACATGTTTCAGCACAAGCCAGGCACCCGCGGTCTCGATTCGGTCGATGATCTCAGGGATCGTCATGTCGGGCTTGGGCGTGGTTCCCCATTTGTCAGCAAGAGTGAGGTCTCCGGCATCGACATATACGTCGCCCTTGCGCCTCGAGGCCTCCTCGGCCACCTTTGTCAGCGCCTCGATGGAGAATAGTGGATGACCAGCGAGCGGATGGTGGGCCGCGAACGGCTCCTTGTGAAGCACGCGTCGGCACTCCGCGAGCGGATCGACGGTGCTCCATTGCGTATAGGTTGAGACAGAAGAGGGACTGGTTAACATCGATCTGCTCCCCGCGCATGAAAAGATGATCGTTTGATCCCGGCGCGCGCAGCGGGATCACCATGGAATCATTCGGGTTTCACCCCGACAATGCGGTTTTCGCTGACAGATAGGGTATCGGTACATCAAACGCAGCACTGCTGGCTACCGCACGCAAACACACGCATATTGAGCCCGCACGCTACGGGGGTTCCGGGGCAAGCATGCCGAACACGACAGGTTTCATGGAGTGGTGCCTCCGTCAGGGGTCTAGTCTCGCATTACAAGCTAAATTAAATACCTAAATTAAATACTTGAACCCCACCTTTCCGTGCGCCGACACACAAACGCTCCGGCCTGCCTCGCCCAGAATGTGCAAGACGCGCACTGGAGCACTCATGACCGCCAAACCCAGCCTTAAACGCAGCGCCACGCTCAACTTCTTCGGCGGCATCCTGCCTATGTTCGTCGCGCTCGTGACGACGCCCATTTATCTTCACTACATCGGCGCGGCCT
>JBEKNG010000011.1:0-19448 GCA_049523075.1 Paraburkholderia sp. | reverse complement strand
TCGACGACAGGTCTTCTCCCTCGCTGCGGGCAATGTCGCATATCGAGCGGAACATCAGCGTGGTCGTGACCGGCAATTCCACCGGCAGCGCGAACAGTCCGAACGCCCCGCCCGCCGCGCCGGTCGCCGCCACCGCGAACTTGTGCAGCAGATTGCTGGGCTTATCGGGCACCATGAGCGCTGTGGCAGCGTCCTGGCGCGCAAGCGTGCGCAGCGCGATCTGCAGGCACTTGCGTAACGCGAGCTGCGTTGCGTCGGTCACTTTTTCGTTGGCGATGGCAGGCATTCGCGACAGCAGCTTTTCGAGCGGCGCACCGACGATGCTTGCAAGCTTCATCGCCAGCGCCGGGGTTTCCAGCTCGTGTTTCGCGCGGCGCAGTGCGGCAAGATGTTCGGCGGACAAGCTCTGTTCGGCGAGCGAAGTGGACTCCATGTGCCTCCCTGATGCGGGCAAATTCTGCAGATAGTCGATCGGCGGAGAACCGGAATGTGCGCCGCCACTCGCAGTTTAGAGCGCTATAACATGGTATGATTCACCATTGTTTGACGCGTCAACTGTTGCGCTATCAAAAAAATGGCCGTCCATACCGCGGCCCACCACTCGAGTGGGCAAGTCTTACCGTTCCGGGAATCGCTTATGGCGATGCTCGGCGTTTCTTTTGTGACGATGCTTGTCGCGCTCGACCAAACTGTCGTCGGCACTGCGTTGCCTACGATCGTAGCCGAGCTCAAAGGCTTCGAGCTCTACGCGTGGGTTGCCACGTCCTACCTGCTAACCTCGGTTATCACGGTGCCGATCTTCGGCCGCCTCGGCGATTATTACGGGCGCAAGCCGTTCGTGATTGCGTCGATCGTGGTCTTCACTGCCGCGTCGGTGCTGTGCGGCATGGCCAATAGCATGCTGTTCCTTGTGCTGGCGCGCGGCCTGCAGGGTATCGGCGGCGGCATGCTGGTCGGCACCGCGTTTGCCTGTATTCCGGATCTCTTCCCTGACTCCGTCGTGCGCTTGCGCTGGCAGGTGCTGATGAGTTCGGCGTTCGGCATCGCCAACGCAATCGGACCGTCGCTCGGCGGTTTCCTCACGCAGTACTATGGCTGGCGCTCGGTGTTTTATGTGAATCTGCCGGTCGGCTTGTTGTCGCTGTTCTTCGTGTGGCGCTTCCTGCCGCATTTGCGGCACGTTGAGCACAAAGGCAAGATGCGCCTCGATTGGCCCGGTGCGTTGCTGATCGCGATCTCGCTCGGCTCTCTGCAATTGTTCGTCGAAATGCTGCCTAAACACGGCGTGACGTTCACGGCTGCGGCTTTGCTGGTGGCGAGCGTGGCATCGGCCTACGTGCTGTGGAAATGGGAACGGCATTGCCCGACGGCCATTCTGCCGGTCGACATGTTCCGCAACCGCAGTCTCGCCGCGTTGTTCACCTTGTCCGTGCTCGGCGGCTTTACGATGTTCTCCCTCCTGTTTTACGCACCGCTGCTGTTCCAGGGCGGCTTCGGCATGTCGCCGAAGGAGGCGGGCCTCGTGATCACGCCGCTGGTGGTGTTCATTACGATCGGCAGCATTGCCAACGGCCGTATCGTCTCGCGCGTGCGCAATCCGAATCTGATGCTGTACATCGGTTTCACGCTGGTTGCGCTGGCGTGTCTCGGCGTGGTGGTGGCGACCCGCGCGATGCCGCAATGGACGCTGATGATGTTCATGGTGCTCGGCGGTCTCGGTCTCGGCTTCGTGATGCCGAACCTGACGATTTTCGCGCAACAGACCGCCGGCCGCGAACATCTTGGTATTGCGACGGCGCTGCTGCAATCGCTGCGGATGATCGGCGGCATGATCGGCACGGCGCTGACCGGCACGCTCGTGACGCATATGTATGCGAGCGGCGTGCGCAGCGTGCTGGAGCGGGATCAGGCCACGCATTGGTTCTCCGACCTCGGGGATCCGCAGATCCTCATCAATCATGACGCGCAAGCGACCCTGCTGGGGCAGTTGACGCGTGCCGGTCACAACGGCGCGATGCTGCTCGAGTCGACGCGCGAAGCGCTCGTCTCCGCGATTCATCTGGGTCTTGCACTGGCCGCTGTCATCGCTGTCGTGTCGATCTGGCAGAGCCGCCGCGTGCCGCCTATCAGGATTCGGCGTCAAGTTGAACCGGTCATTCACGCAGATTGAATTTCGAACACCCGCGTTAACGGAACACCATGGAAGATCAGGACCGCGTCGCCATCCTTCAGCAATTCGGCCGCACCTATCGGGCGTTCATGTCAGCGTTCGAGGCGCAGGTTGGGCATCCCCTGCCGCGTTGGCGCGTGATGCTGGCGTTGCACGATCAGGCCGGAGAGTCCTCGCAGAAGCGTCTTGTCGAACGCCTGCGGGTCGACCCCGGCGCATTGACCCGGCAGTTAAAAGCACTCGAAGTGAAGGGCTGGATTTCGCGCAGCATGGACGAGCGCGATAACCGCGTGACCAACGTGCGGCTCACGGAAGCGGGCATGGTCGCGACGACAGAGAGCCTGCCGCGCCGCAACGCCTTTCTGCATGAGACGATGGCCGCGCTGCCGGACGATGCGCTTGCTGCGCTGTCCGGCGCGTTGGAAATGCTCGAGGCACGGATTGGCGAAGTAGCCGCGGCGGGCCTTGGGCAGGAGACGGGCTGAGCAGCTTGGCGGCACGAGGGCTGCGGCTGTGAAGGCGGCTGTTGACGCGACCGCTAACGGCTGTACCGCATGTCCGTCGAGCGCGAGCGGCTAGCTTCACACGTGCCGCTCGCACGCCGCCATATCAGAAGAACGTCTCGATCACTTCCGTGACCTGATACGACGGATCGACCACCAGCAACTGGCGCCACTTATCGAAGGTCAGGCAGGGATGCGAGATGTCGAACGCAATCATGTCGCCGACTTTCAGGTCCGCCCCCGCGGGAATCCGCAGATACGCATGCTGATCCATCATGCCGAAAATCTCCCAACCCTCGCTGGCCGCGATCTCACGCGGCGCTTCGTTGCCCGGACGGTAGTGGCGGGCGGGCTCGGGCATGCCAGCGTCGAAAGCGGAATCGCGCTTGCCCAGTCCGATGATGGCGCGATCCGGCTCGGGAATCGACTGCACATAGGCCCACAGCTGCAGCGCCGGCAGTAGCCCTTCACCCATCTTCCTGGCCACCGGATTGCGCGCAAAAATGTCCGTCTGCGCTTTTCGGTAGACGCCGACGTCATGCGTCAGATAGCAGCCCGGCCGCAGCACGACTTCAACCTGGCTGGCCTGCGACGCCTTCACGAATTCTTCCGCGACCACGTCGTACCAGGCCGAGCCGGCGCCGGACAGGATGGCCGGCGTGCGCGCAAAGCGTCCCTCGTCCGCCAGCTTGCGCGTGATGGCCACGGCGCTTTGCAGAAACTCGCGCACTTCCTGCTCTTCCTTCAGCACGCCTTCGTACAACTCGACGCCGGCGAGCTTGAGCGCATCCGGGTAGCGTGCAATCGCCTCGAGCACTGCCGTGCGCTGCGCTTCGTTGCGCACACCGGTGCGCCCACCCGGCACGCCGAGTTCGAGCAGCACGTTCAGCGATTTGTGCACCGAGCTGAAGAACTTGCCGAGTTGCTCGACACCTTCAACGGAATCCACCAGGCAGAAAAACTCGAACTCCGGATCGCTCAGCATCTCGGCGATCATCAGCATGTTGCGGCGGCCAACCAGCTGATTGGCCATCAGGATGCGCGACACGCCGCCGTGATAAGCGGCCCGCACCTGGTGGGCGGTGGCGAGGGTGATGCCCCACGCGCCGGTTTCGAGCTGGCGGCGAAACAGTTGCGGCGCCATGGTGGTCTTGCCGTGCGGCGCAAGCTTGACGCCGTATTCCGCGACGAACGCCTGCATCCACTTCAGGTTGTGCTCGATGCGATCCGCGTAGAGCACGGCCGCCGGCAGGCTCACATCCTCGTTCAGCAGATTCCATTCAAGTCGGCCGACGTCCATCAGCTGGATGCTGGCGCCCGGAACCATGCCCAAGCCCTTGCTATAAGGATCAATCGTCGCGCCCTGATAGTTTGTAACTTTCATGTAATCCTGCTCCATCGTCCAGATAAATCGCAGCAAAGTTGACTTTCACATGTTACCGAAAGTAGGATGTTTCCTGAAATGTTATTTAGTACCACGGCACATCGCCAGCTGGTATAAGGAGCCGCGCGCGGCGTTTCGGGCGTCGCAACGGTCTTCACGATCATTCCGTTCCTTCATGAACTCCAGCGCTGAACCGCACACTTTAGACATTGTCGCCCGCATCGCCGAATGCGCGCCGGAGTTGCGTTCGGCCGAGCGCAAGGTGGCCGCGCTGATTCTCGACGACCTGACCAGCGCGTCGCGCGCGAGCATTGGCGCGTTAGCGCAGCAGGCCGGCGTGAGCGTCGCGACGGTCACGCGCTTTGCCAAGGCCGTAGGTTGCCGCGACGTGCGCGAACTGAAGCTGCGGCTCGCGCAGGCGGCGGCGGTTGGACAGCGCTTTTTGCAAAGCGGCGCGTTGGGGCAGACGCCCGAGCCGCTTGCCACCCGTGTATTCGACGAAGTGCAGACGGCGCTCGCCCATAACCACCAGTTACTGCGCCAGGCGCCGGTTGCCGAGGCCGCC
Source organism: Paraburkholderia sp. (assembly GCA_049523075.1). Lineage (GTDB taxonomy): Bacteria > Pseudomonadota > Gammaproteobacteria > Burkholderiales > Burkholderiaceae > Paraburkholderia. The sequence goes on along the minus strand of JBEKNG010000011.1, from coordinate 14,826 downwards.
GCCGCCTTGCGCGAGGCGCGCATGATCTACGTATTCGGCATGGGCGGCGGTTCAACCGCGCTGGCCGACGAAATGCGCTTCCGCCTCGTGCGCCTCGGCCGGCCAGTCGCAACTTACCAGGACGGCTTGCTACAACGTATGGTGGCGTCCACAGTATCGCGCGAATGTGTCGTGATTGCGTTGTCGGCCACTGGGCGGGTACCGGAGATGGTGGAGAACTGCCGTATTGCGCGCAGCTACGGCGCCACGCTGATCACGCTGACCGCGCCCGCGTCGCCGCTTGCGAGGCTTGCCGACTGGGTGATCCCGATCGTCGCTTTCGAAACCGATTTCATTTACAAGCCATCATCATCGCGCTACGCGATGATGATGGCGCTCGACGTCCTCGTCACCGAACTCGCTGTCAGCCAAGGTGACGAGAGCCGCGAATTGCTGCGCCGCATGAAACACGCGCTGGATGCGCACCGCGGCGGCGGCGACCGACAACCGCCAGGAGACTGACCCATGCATTCGCATCCCGAAGCCGCCGATACGCTGATCATCGACGCGCAACTGTACGACGGTACGGGCGTCCCACCGGTCGAACGCGACGTGGCTGTGCGCGACGGCAAGATTGTGGCGATCGGCAATCTGTCGAACTGGCTGGCCGAAGAGATCGTCGAAGCGAACGGGCGGGCGCTGGCGCCGGGTTTTATCGACGTCCACACGCACGACGACACCCACGTGATTCGCTCGCCGCAGATGCTGCCGAAGATCAGCCAGGGGGTGACGACGGTGATCGTCGGCAACTGCGGCATCAGCGCATCGCCGGTAGCCTTGAAGGGCGACCCGCCCGACCCGATGAACCTGCTTGGTGAGCGCGACGCGTTCAGATATCCGACCTTCGCCGCGTATGTCGAGGCGGTGAATGCGGCGCGTCCGGCGGTGAACGTCGGCGCGTTGATCGGGCATACGGCGCTGCGTAACAACCAGATGGACAGGCTCGACCGCGGGGCGACCGCGCAGGAAATCGAAGGCATGTGTGCGCAGCTTGAAGAGGCGCTGAAGAACGGCGCGCTTGGGCTGAGTTCCGGGTTGGCGTACGGTTCGGCGTTTGCTGCCCCCACGGAAGAAGTGATGGCGCTCGCTGAGCCTTTGGCGGCGGCAGGTGCGTTGTACACGACGCATATGCGCACGGAGTTCGACGCGATTCTCGACGCGATGGACGAGGCATACCGCGTGGGCCGTCATGCGCGGGTGCCCGTGGTGATTTCGCATCTGAAGTGCGCGGGGCCGTCGAACTGGGGGCGCAGCGCGGAGGTGCTGAAGTCGCTGGATGGCGCGCGGCGGCTGCAGCCGATCGGCTGCGACTGTTATCCGTACAACCGCAGTTCGTCGACACTCGATGTAAAGCAGGTGACGGGCGATATCGACATCACCATTACCTGGTCGGAGCCGCATCCGGAGATGGCGGGCAAGCTGGTGAAGGAGATTGCTGCCGAGTGGGGCGTGACGCAGCAGGAGGCGGGCAAGCGCTTGCAACCGGCGGGCGCGGTGTATCACAACATGTCGGAGGATGACGTGCGGCGCATCCTGTCGCATCCGGCGACGATGGTGGGCTCCGATGGCTTGCCGAATGATCCGTTGCCGCATCCGCGCTTGTGGGGCGCGTTTCCGCGCGTGCTGGGGCATTACGCGCGCGACGCCGGATTGTTGCCGCTGGAGGAAGCGGTGCGCAAGATGACGAGCTTGTCGGCGCGGCGCTTTGGGTTGACGCAACGAGGCGGGGTGCGTGTTGGGTACCACGCGGATCTGGTGTTGTTCGACCCGGCGAGGGTGCGGGATGCTGCGACGTTCGAGAAGCCGCAACAGCCGGCGGACGGGATTGACGCGGTGTGGGTGAATGGCGTCTTGTCGTATCGGGACGGGCAGCCGACCGGTGAGCGGGCCGGGCATTTTGTGGCACGCGGTGCGGCATCGCAGGTAGATGTGCAGGGCGTGTTTTGAGGTTTTGTTTTTGGGTTAATCGACGCGGTGCGTGGGGCTTTTGTGCTTGTGATTGCGCCTGGGCCTGCGTGCCGCTGGATCTTATAAGGAGTGTTAGTGATGAAGCGTTATGGCGTTGAAGGCGGCAAGGGGACCGGCGGGCAACATATGCCGTTCGCACGTGCGGTTGAAGCGGATGGCTGGTTGTTTGTGTCTGGCCAGACGCCGATGGAGAATGGCGAAGTGATCGAGGGCGGGATTGTCGCGCAGTCGCATAAGGCGATTCAGAATGTTTTTGCCATTCTCAAAGAGGCCGGCTATGGCGCCGAGCATGTGGTTCGATGTGGGGTCTGGCTCGATGATCCCCGGGATTTTGCTTCGTTCAATAAGGTGTTTCGCGAGTATTTTGGGGAGAATCCTCCAGCGCGGGCATGTGTTGTTTCTAGTATGGTGATCGATTGCAAGGTTGAGGTTGATTGTGTTGCCTATAAAGCGCCTGCTGGGAAGGCGTAAGGCTTTGGCGTTGCTTCTGACGGAGTCTGCATAGATATGTCAGACCGCCGACTCTGGACGCCCGCCGTGTCGTCTACTTGGATCGCAGTGCCAGGTAAATGCAATTAGATAAATCTGATTTTCTAAAGTACTTACTTTCTTTGCGGCGGCAAAGAAAGTAAGTGCCGCCCCGCAGAGGGGCGAACCTAATAGACCAATAACAAATCAAGGAAAGGCCAACACCGCAGGAACGGGCGACCAAAACCAAGGCGCCGCAGGCCAAACCCTTTACTGCCGCGCAGTCCTCAAATTATCCGGCATAGGCAAATTAAAGTTAGTCCGAAACGGATTGATATCAAGCCCACCGCGCCGCGTGTAGCGAGCATAAACAGCCAATTTCAGCGGCTTGCAGATCTTAAGAATATCAACAAAGATCCGCTCCACACACTGCTCATGAAACCCGGTATGGTTCCGGTAAGAAACGATATACCGCAACAAGCCAGCATGATCAATCTGTGGCCCAACATAGTGAATCTGAACACTCCCCCAATCAGGCTGCCCGGTAACAGGACAATTCGACTTAAGCAGATTAGAAGACAGCGTCTCCTCAACAGGAGACTCCTCAAGCGCAGCCTTGAGTAAAGAAGAATCCGGATGATAAACATCCGTACCCAGATCGAGCCGATCCAGCGAAGTCCCCTCAAACTCCTCAAGCCCTAGCTTGCCGAAATCCATCGGCCCGGTGAGGTGCACTGAAACACTGGCCCCGCAGGCAGCCGAAACATCCCGCTTGATCGTATTCCCAACCGCCTCAAACGACTCAAACGAACTCTGCGCAAACGACCCCAAGTACAACTTGAACGACTTCGACTCAACAATATTCGGTGAATCCGCCGGTACATAGAAAGTCGCCACAGCAATCTGTGGCTTGCCGCGACCATTCAGCCAGGAAAGCTCATAAGCATTCCAGATGTCCGTGCCGAAGAACGGCAACTGCGCCCCAATGCCAATCGCGTCGCGCGCGGCCTTGCGCGCGATCGGAAAGAGCAGCGTCGCGTCGTACTGTTCGGTATATGCGGCAGGTTTGCCAAGCGGTGATTGTTCGGGTGTCATGATGCGTTCACGATGCCACTCAGCACATGCCCCGTCGCCGTCACGACGCGGGCCGATTCGCAGTGGCCAATTTGATCGTCGAAGAAAAAGTCCGGCTCGAACTCGCGCAAAAATGCGCTCTTGTCGAGTCCGCCGAGGAACATCGCTTCGTCGATTTCGATGTTCCACGCCATCAGCGTGCGGATCGCCCGTTCGTGCGCTGGCGCCGATCGCGCCGTCACCAGCGCCGTTCGGATATGCATCGGAGCCGCCTGGGTCGGCGCGGCTTCGTCCGCCAGGTTCTGCAGCCGGTGTAGTGCTTCAAGCAACGGCTTGAGCGGCCCGTCGGCTAACGGCAGGTCCTTGTTGTGGATCTCATGGCCCACAAACGCCCGCAAGCCATCCTTCTGAAACACCCGCTCGGCCTCGTCGGAAAACAGCACGGCGTCGCCGTCGAAGGCAATGCGGATTTCGTCCGGATACTTGCTCGCCATTTTCGCCGATTCCGGCAACACGCGTGCGGCCGGAAATCCGGCGGCCAAAGCATCGCGGACGTCCTCCTGATTGGCGGACAGAAAAAGCGATGCATTCAACGGCTTCAAATAGCCAAAAGGCGCACGTCCACGCGTAAAAACGCCGCGCTCGATTGCGAGCCCGTGCTCGCGGCACGAATGGAACGCCCGCAAGCCGCTAATCGGATCGCTGCGCGACAGGATCACCACTTCGACGCGGTGCGCGCCCGCGTTCAGCGCCAGCAGCTTGCGGATCAGCGGAAACGCCACGCCTGGTTTGGCGGGCACGCTCAGCCGTTCGCGCTGCAGCGTTTCGTACGCGTGCAGGTCGCCTTCCTCGTACACGCGATTCTCTTCCTCGAAGTCGAACAGCGCGCGCGACGAAATCGCCACGACCAGTTTGTCCTGAAGCGTCAATGCCATTGGCAACGTCCCGTCAGCCTATGCGAGGAACAGCCGGTACACCGGGTTCGTCGTCTCTTCCCAGTACGGATAGCCGAGCGTCGCGAGGAAGCGGTCAAACTCGCTGTTCTCCGTGCCCGGTACCTGGATGCCGACGAGGATCGAGCTGTAGTCCGCGCCCTGGTTCCGGTAATGGAACAGGCTGATATTCCAGTTCGGCGCCATCGACGACAGAAACTTCATCAACGCGCCCGGCCGTTCCGGGAATTCGAAACGGAACAGGCGCTCGTTATGCGCGAGCGGCGAGCGGCCGCCCACCATGTAGCGGATATGTTGCTTGGAGAGTTCGTCGCCGGTCAGATCGACCGTGGCAAACCCGTGCGCTTCGAAGGCCCCCGCGATCTGCGCCGATTCGCTGCGGTTCCGGATCTGCACGCCCACGAAGATATGCGCGGAGTTGGCGTCGGCAATCCGGTAGTTGAACTCGGTCACACTGCGCGTGCCGAGCAGTTCGCAGAAGCGTTTGAAACTGCCGCGTTCTTCGGGGATCGTCACGGCGAACACCGCTTCGCGGGCCTCGCCGACTTCGGCGCGTTCGGCCACAAAACGCATCCGGTCGAAATTCATGTTCGCACCGGAAGTCACCGCAATCAGCGTCTCATTCTCGATGCCTTCGCGCTCGGCGTACTGCTTTGCGCCCGCCACGGCCAGCGAGCCCGCAGGCTCCAACACGCTGCGGGTGTCCTGGAACACGTCCTTGATGGCCGCGCACAGGGCGTCGGTGTTCACGATCAGCACGTCGTCAAGATACTCGCGGCACAGGCGGAAGGTTTCCTCGCCCACGAGTTTCACGGCCGTGCCGTCGGAGAAAAGGCCCACTTCGTTCAACGTGACCCGCTCGCCGGCCTTCAGGGACTGCGCCATCGCGCAGGAATCGTCGGTCTGCACGCCGATCACCTTGATCTCCGGGCGCACCGACTTGACGTAAGCGGCAACCCCGGCAGCCAGCCCGCCACCACCTATCGGCACAAAGATCGCATGAATCGGCCCTTGATGCTGGCTCAGGATCTCCATCGCCACGGTACCCTGGCCGGCAATCACGTACGGGTCGTCGAACGGGTGCACGAAGGTCAGGTCGTGCTCCGCCTGCAGCTTGACGGCGTGCGCGTAGGCGTCGCTATACGATTCGCCCACCTGCACCACCTCCACCGTCGGGCCGCCATGCGCGCGCACAGCGTCGACCTTCACCTGTGGGGTCGTTACCGGCACCACGATGATCGCCTTGACGCCCATGCGCGCGGCCGACAGCGCCACGCCCTGAGCATGATTCCCCGCCGACGCTGTAATCACGCCGCGCTGCAACGCTTCGGCCGGAATATGCGCCATCTTGTTGTACGCGCCGCGCACCTTGAACGAGAACACCGGCTGGTTGTCTTCGCGCTTCAGGTAAACCGGATTGCGTAGCCGTGCCGACAGATTTGGCGCATGCTCAAGTTCGGTCTCACGGGCGACGTCATAGACGCGCGCGGTCAGGGTTTTCTTCAGATAGTCGTGGGAAACCATGCGGGTGGCGCAGTGCGCTGTTTGAGACGGGAAAGGACAATGATAGCGCCAACGGCCCGCACTCTGGCCTCTACCGAATGGCCGAGGGTTGGGAAGGGCCCCCGCCCGACCGTCCGGTCGTCGAATTTCGGACTCATCGGATGGAACATATTTCGGCGCTGGCCCCAACAAACGCCCGTTTTCCGGCGATTCGAGCGGCAACGCATGCGCAGATCATGCGGTAGAATTCCATTTTGGAATAAGGATCGGAAGATGCACTGGCAGCCTCGGATCGCCCATTTGATGCCCGTCCCGCGTGAGTTGAACCCCGCGGCGCAGAGGCACATCCGTTGCGCACGATCGTGTAGCTGCATCTGAGCGCCGCGAAGCGGCCGGCGTGTGTTGCCCGCCGGCAGGTGCTTCGCCCAACTAGAAGATTTCCAGAATTGCGCCCCACGCGCACCGTCAGGCGGCGCCTCCTCATCGTCAATAAACGTCGTCGATTAGCGAGCGCGCCCAACTGACTGACCTACCGAGTCGTCCAAACATGAACGCACCTCAAGTATTTGATCCGCACGGAGCCGCCGCTGCGCTGACCGCCGACCCTGAAGCACGTCTGCGCGAGATTCCCTATAACTACACCTCGTTTTCGGACCGTGAAATCGTTATCCGCCTGCTGGGCAACGATGCATGGGATGCGCTGGCTGAATTGCGCGCCGAACGCCGCACCGGCCGCTCGGCACGGATGCTGTACGAAGTGCTCGGCGACATCTGGGTGGTGCGCCGCAATCCTTACCTGCAAGACGACCTGCTCGACAACCCGAAGCGCCGCGCGCTGCTGATCGAAGCACTGCACCACCGCCTGTCGGAGATCGAGAAGCGCCGTCGCGCCGATTTGACCGAGCACGGCGATGAAGCTGGCGTAGACCGCGCCGCACGGGTCGAAACGCTGGTGGTGGCCGCGCGCGGTGCCGTGGACGATTTCGCCAACGAGTTCGACAAGACGACCGAGTTGCGCCGCCGTGCCACCAAGGTGCTGGGCCGCGTGACGCAGAAAGACAACATCAAGTTCGACGGCCTGTCACGCGTCTCCCATGTGACCGACGCCACTGACTGGCGCGTCGAGTATCCGTTTGTCGTCCTGACGCCGGACACCGAAGCCGAGATAGCCGGCATGATCAAGGCCTGTTTCGAGCTGGGCCTGACGGTGATTCCGCGTGGGGGCGGCACGGGCTACACGGGCGGCGCAGTGCCGCTCACGCCGTTTGCGGCCGTCATCAATACGGAAAAGCTCGAACAGCTCGGCGCGGTCGAACTGACCGAATTGCCGGGCGTGCCGCGCAAGGTCGCGACCATTTTTTCGGGCGCGGGTGTCGTCACGCGCCGCGTGACTGAGGCTGCCGAACAGGCCGGCTACGTGTTCGCGGTCGATCCGACCTCGCTTGACGCCTCGTGCATTGGCGGCAACGTCGCCATGAACGCCGGCGGCAAGAAGGCCGTGCTGTGGGGCACCGCGCTCGACAACCTCGCCTGGTGGCGGATGGTCGACCCGGAAGGCAACTGGCTCGAAGTCACGCGTCTTGACCACAACATGGGCAAGATTCACGACATCGCGGTAGCTCGCTTCGAACTGAAGTGGTTCGACGGCGAATATGCGCCGGGCGAAAAGCTGCTGCGCACCGAGCCGCTCGACATCGAAGGCCGCGTGTTCCGTAAGGAAGGACTCGGCAAGGACGTCACGGATAAATTCCTCGCCGGCCTGCCGGGTATCCAGAAGGAAGGCTGCGACGGCCTGATCACGTCGGCGCGCTGGGTGCTGCACAAGATGCCGGCACACACGCGCACCGTCTGCCTCGAATTCTTCGGCCAGGCACGCGACGCGATTCCGAGCATTGTCGAAATCAAGGACTACCTGTTCGAAACGTCGCGGCAGGGCGGCGCGATTCTCGCTGGCCTCGAGCATCTGGACGAGCGCTATCTGCGCGCCGTCGGCTATGCGACCAAGTCCAAGCGCAACGCATTTCCGAAGATGGTGCTGATCGGCGACATCGTCGGCGACGATGCGGATGCGGTGGCGCAAGCCACGTCGGAAGTCGTGCGCATGGCCAACGGCAAGAGCGGCGAAGGCTTCGTCGCGGTGAACGCCGAAGCGCGCAAGCGCTTCTGGCTGGATCGCAGCCGCACGGCCGCCATCGCGAAACACACCAACGCATTCAAGATCAACGAAGACGTGGTGATTCCGCTCAACCGCATGGGCGAGTACACCGACGGTATCGAGCGTATCAACATCGAGCTGTCGATCAAGAACAAGCTGCAACTGCTTCACGCGCTCGAAGCGTTCTTCAAGGCCGGCAAGCTGCCGCTCGGCAAGAGCGACGACGCCAATGAAATTCCGAGCGCCGAACTGCTCGAAGACCGTGTGCAGCATGCGCTCGAGCTGCTCAAGCAAGTGCGCACCCGCTGGGAATTCCTGCGCGACAAGCTGGATCTGTCATTGCGCGAGGCGCAGCATTACCTGGTCGGACTCGGCTACGAAGGGCTTGCGGAGAAGTTTGCTGATCGCGCGGACGCGCAGCCTGATGCCACTGTGTTCCATGTCACGCAGGACCGTACGATCCGCGTGTCGTGGAAGCAGGAAGTTCGCGCCGAACTGCGCCAGATCTTCAACGGCGGCGAATTCAAGCCGATCCTCGAAGAAGCGCAGGCCATCCACAAGCAGGTGCTGCGCGGCCGCGTGTTCGTCGCGCTGCACATGCACGCAGGCGACGGCAATGTTCATACGAACATCCCCGTCAACTCGGATAACTACGAGATGCTGCAAGACGCCCATACTGCCGTCGCACGCATCATGAAGCTGGCGCGTTCGCTCGACGGCGTGATTTCGGGCGAGCACGGCATCGGCATTACCAAGCTCGAATTCCTGACGGAAGACGAGATCGGCGAATTCCGCAAGTACAAGCAGCGCGTCGATCCGCATGGCCGTTTCAATGCGGGCAAGCTGCTCGAAGGCGCCGACCTGCGCAATGCCTACACGCCAAGCTTCGGGCTGATGGGGTATGAATCGCTGATCATGCAGCAGTCGGATATCGGCGCGATTTCCGAATCGATCAAGGACTGCTTGCGTTGCGGCAAGTGCAAGCCGGTGTGCGCGACCCACGTGCCGCGCGCGAATCTGCTGTACAGCCCGCGCAACAAGATTCTCGCCACTTCGCTGCTGGTCGAGGCGTTCCTGTACGAAGAACAGACGCGCCGTGGCGTGTCGATCAAGCACTGGGACGAATTCAACGACGTGGCCGACCACTGCACGGTCTGTCACAAATGCGTGACGCCGTGTCCGGTGAAGATCGACTTCGGCGATGTCACGATGAACATGCGCAACCTGCTGCGCAAGATGGGCAAGAAGAAGTTCAACGCGGGCAACGCGGCCGGCATGTTCTTCCTCAATGCCACTAATCCGCAGACCATTAACCTCGCCCGAACCGCGATGATGGGCATCGGCTACAAGGCGCAGCGGCTTGGCAACGAGGTGCTGAAGAAGTTCGCGAAGAAGCAGACAGCGCATCCGCCGGCTACTGTCGGCAAGCCGAAGGTGGTGGAGCAGGTGATCCACTTCATGAACAAGAAGATGCCGGGCAATCTGCCGAAGAAGACGGCGCGGGCGCTGCTGGACATCGAAGACAACAAGATCGTGCCGATCATCCGCAATCCGAAGACCACCACGGTCGATACGGAAGCGGTGTTCTACTTCCCCGGCTGCGGTTCTGAGCGGCTGTTCTCGCAGGTGGGTCTGGCGACTCAGGCAATGCTGTGGGAAGCGGGCGTGCAAACAGTGCTGCCGCCGGGCTATCTGTGCTGCGGTTACCCGCAGCGCGGCTCGGGCCAGTTCGACAAGGCCGAAAAGATCGTCACGGATAACCGTGTGCTGTTCCACCGCGTCGCCAACACGCTGAACTACCTCGACATCAAGACCGTGGTGGTGTCGTGCGGCACGTGTTACGACCAGCTCGCCGGTTACGAATTCGAAAAGATCTTCCCGGGTTGCCGGATCATCGACATTCACGAGTTCCTGCTCGAGAAGGGCATCAAGCTCGACGGCGTCAACGGCATGCGGTACATGTACCACGACCCATGCCACACGCCGATCAAGACGATGGACCCGGTCAATCTCGTCAACCAGTTGATGGGCTCGGAGAAGGACGGCTACAAGATCGAGAAGAATGATCGTTGCTGTGGCGAATCCGGCACACTCGCGGTGACGCGTCCGGACGTCTCGACGCAGGTCCGTTTCCGCAAGGAAGAGGAGATCCGTAAGGGCGCGGCGAAGCTGCGTGGCATTCCTCTGGTGGATGAAGCGGGCGCCAACGGGATCAATCCGGCGAATGCTTCGGCAGGTGCTGCGGGTGCCCCGAGTGGCTCAGTGCTCAAGGCTGGCGACGGTCCGACGCCGAACGGCGCCACCGACATCAAGATCCTCACGAGCTGCCCGTCCTGCCTGCAAGGGCTGTCGCGCTACAACGAGGACGCGAACATCGAGGCGGACTACATCGTCGTCGAAATGGCTCGTCACGTGCTGGGTGAAGACTGGATGGCGGACTACGTTCAGCGTGCGAACAATGGCGGAATCGAGCGCGTGCTGGTTTAATGGCACGACTGACGATTTCCGCTTGAGGACGACGATGGACTGTGTATTTTGCCGTGAAGATGGCGGTGATGTGCTGTGGCAGGACGATACGCTGCGTGTCGTCCTCGCCGACGAACACGATTACCCAGGCTTCTGCCGGGTGATCTGGAACAGGCACATTGCCGAGTTCTCGGATCTCACCGAGGCCGACCGCGACCGCGTGATGCGCGCGGTGAATGCGGTCGAGCGCGCCATGCGGCGCATCCTGCAACCGGTCAAGGTGAACCTGGCGAGCCTCGGCAACCAGGTGCCGCACGTGCATTGGCATGTGATTCCGCGTTTCTCGAACGACGCCCATTTCCCGCTGCCAATCTGGGCGCCGCGCCAACGCACGGTGTCGGAGGCGCTGCTGTCGTCACGCCGCGCGCACGCTACTTTGCTGCGCGACGCGGTGCGGCACGAAATCGAACAAGCTCTGCCCTGAGGTTAAATATGAGTGGACTAACTCCCGACACGCCGGTGCCGACCGGCGTGGTGGTGCACGCCAAATCGCACGTGCTGGAACTGCAGTACGCAAATGGCGAATCTTTCCGTGTGCCGTTCGAACTGCTGCGCGTGTATTCGCCGTCCGCGGAAGTGCGCGGCCACGGGCCGGGGCAGGAGACACTGCAGACCGGCAAGCGCGACGTAACGATCACCTCGATCGAGGGCGTAGGCAACTATGCGCTCCAGCCGAACTTCTCGGACGGCCATTCCACCGGGCTTTATTCGTGGGACCTGCTGTACGACATCGCCACCCGCCAGGATGAACTCTGGCGCGAATATCTCGACAAACTTGCAGCAGCAGGAGTTGATCGCGACGCCCCAATGCTTGCATCCGGCGCAGCGCACGGTCATTGTCACTGATACGATTCGGCCTGACTGCCGCGTTGATGCGGCGCAACAATCCAGAATACGCGAAAGGACGAACGCGATGAGCAAAACCCACTTCGGCTTTCAGACAGTCGACGAACAGGAAAAAGCGCAGAAGGTGGCGGGCGTGTTTCACTCCGTTGCCGCCAACTACGACCTGATGAACGACCTGATGTCGGGCGGGTTGCACCGGGCATGGAAGATCTTCACGATCGCCCAGGCGAACGTGCGGCCGGGCTACAAGGTGCTGGATATCGCGGGCGGCACGGGCGATCTGTCGAAGGAGTTCGCCAAAAAAGCGGGCCCGACAGGCGAGGTCTGGCATACGGATATCAACGAATCGATGCTCCGGGTGGGCCGCGACCGCCTGCTCGACAAGGGCATCGTCACGCCCGCGCTGTTGTGCGACGCAGAAAAAATTCCCTTCCCGGACAACTACTTCGACGTGGTGACCGTGGCTTTCGGGCTGCGCAACATGACCCGCAAAGATATCGCGCTGGCGGAAATGCGCCGCGTGCTAAAACCGGGCGGGCGCCTGCTGGTGCTGGAATTCTCCAAAGTGTGGGATCCGCTTAAAAAAGTGTACGACGTCTATTCGTTCAAGGTGTTGCCATGGCTCGGCGACCGCTTCGCGAAAGACGCCGAGAGCTACCGTTACCTGGCGGAATCGATCCGCATGCACCCGGACCAGGAAACTTTAAAAACAATGATGGAACAAGCTGGCCTCGATGGCGTCAAATATTACAATCTGTCAGCTGGTGTGGTAGCTTTACACGTGGGGACCAAATACTAGGGTCCCTAACCCATCGTTTTTAAAGGAATATTTCATCATGTCCGATTCGAATTTGTTATCTTCCCGTAAAGTTTCGGGGTCGTTGGCGAGGAGAATCGGACTGGCGGCCATGGTCGGTCTGATCGCGTTTGCCACGGTCGCGTCGCTCGATGCGGAGGCAAGGCGCATGGGCGGCGGCCGTAGCCTTGGCCGCCAGCAGTCCACCACCATGCAGCAGCAAACCACGCCGCCGACCCAATCTCCGCAGCAATCGGCGCAGGCCGCCCAGGCTCAGCGCGCGCAACCTGCGCCGACGCCGGCCGCCGCGCCTAACCGCTCGCGCTGGCTCGGGCCAATCGCGGGTCTGGCCGCAGGCCTGGGTATCGCCGCGCTGCTCTCGCACTTCGGGCTGGGCGAGGCATTTGCCGGTGCGATGGCCAACATGCTCGTGGTTGCTGCAATCGCAATGCTGGCGATCTGGCTGATCCGCCGCTTCGTGGGCCGCAAGCGCGACGCGGCCGCGCCGGCTTATGCGGGTAGCGCACCGAACCTGAACGCCGGGCGCGATCACTACTCGCAGGAGCCCAGCTTCACCCCAGCGCCGTCTGGTTCCGGTTCGTACCTTGAACCGCAAGGCAAGGGCGCGCTGGCTACGCCTGTGATGCAGGCGGCTCCCGTCGTGCCGGCCGGCTTCGATTCGGACGCCTTTATCCGCAACGCGAAGGTCTACTTCGTGCGCCTGCAGGCCGCGTGGGACGTGGGCAACATCGCGGACATCCGCGAGTTCACGACGCCGGAGATGTTCGCCGAAGTGAAGGTCGACCTGAACTCGCGCGGCGCGGAATCCAATCTGACCGACGTGGTGCAGTTGAACGCGGAGTTGCTGGGCGTTGAAGACCTTGGCAGCGAGTATGTCGCCAGCGTGCGCTTCTCCGGCCTGATGCGCGAGAGCTCGGGTGCACCGGCCGAGCCGTTTGTGGAAATCTGGAATCTGTCGAAGTCGACACGCGCCGGTGAAGGCTGGTTGCTCGCCGGCATCCAGCAGGTCGGCCAGCCCACGTCTGCGCATTAACGTTGGGCCTTGCGCATTAGCCGTTCGACCGAGCAAGCCGGAAAGCGAACGGACGTTACAATAGGTACCCGCGCGGGCACATCGCCCGCGCGGGTTTTTTCTTGCCACTTTCAATGACCCTCGCCGCCAAGCCCTTCGCTGCTGCCGTCAATCATCTGCTCGCCCGCGAATCGTGGGCACTTGAGCGCCTCGCCCCCTACGCCGGCAAGACCGCCCGGCTATCCTGTCCGCCTGTCGTTCTGATCCTGCTGGTCCAGCCGGACGGCTATCTGGCCGCGGTCGACGAAACGCAAACGCATCACTTCGACGTCACCATCTCCGTGCCGTCGGACGCGCTGCCGGCCTTCGTGCAGGGCGGTCAGGCGGCGGTGATGAAGCACGTGAAGATCGAGGGCGACGCGGAGTTCGCCACGGCGATCGCCAAACTGGCTGAGCATTTGCGCTGGGAGCCGGAAGAGGATCTGGCGCGGCTGATCGGCGACGGTCCGGCCTGGCGGGTGACCACAGTTGCGCGGTCAGTCGGCGAGCACGCGCGCCGCACCGGGCGCAATCTGCTCGACTCGGTCGCCGAGTACCTGCTCGATGAAAATCCGCAACTGGTGCGCCGCGCCGCGCTCGACGAGTTCAATGCCGAACTCGCCCGCGCTCGCGATGCGCTGGCGCGCGTCGAAAAGCGCCTCGAGCGCCTTGAACAGAAGGTCGAAGCCCGCGACGCCAATGCGCCGGGCGGCGCCGCCACGTCGCGCGGCACGCGCTAGTCACCGGGCTCAACCATGCGTTTTCTGCGTTTCCTCAAGATTTTCTTCACAGTCATCCGCTTCGGTCTTGATGAGATGATGCTCGGCCGCATCAACGACCGTCGCGTGCGGTTGTTGCTGCGTATCACCACCATCGGCCGCAAGTTCGAGCAGCCGCCGGGCGTACGCTTGCGCCTCGCGCTCGAAAGCCTTGGGCCGATCTTCGTGAAGTTCGGCCAGGTGCTGTCTACCCGGCGTGACCTGCTCCCTGTCGATATCGCCAACGAGCTCGCCAAGCTGCAGGACCAGGTGCCGCCGTTCCCTTCGGAGGTGGCGATCGGCCTTGTCGAGAAGTCGCTGGGTGCGCCGGTCGACGTGCTGTTCGACGATTTCGAGCGGGTGCCGGTGGCGAGCGCGTCGATCGCGCAAGTGCATTTCGCCAAGGTGAAGGCCGGCCAGCATGCGGGCAAGGCCGTTGCAGTGAAGGTGCTGCGCCCGAACATGCTGCCCGTGATCGACTCCGACCTCGCGCTGCTGCGCGACATCGCCGTCTGGGCCGAACGTCTGTGGGCTGACGGAAAGCGCCTGAAGCCGCGGGAAGTGGTCGCCGAATTCGACAAGTACCTGCACGACGAACTCGACCTGATGCGCGAAGCGGCGAACGGCAGCCAGTTGCGCCGCAATTTCGCCGGACTCGATCTGCTCCT
>JBEKNG010000010.1:0-20830 GCA_049523075.1 Paraburkholderia sp. | reverse complement strand
CTCGACGGTTTGGTCGTCAACCAGCGCGGCGAAACGGTGCTGCTCGGGGCCTCGACGATACTAGTGATGCCGAAGCCCGCGCAGGAGTCTGTTCAGGCGCCCGCTCAGGTGTCCGCTCAGGTGTCCGCTCAGGTGTCCGCTCAGGTGTCCGCTCGACAACCCGCGCCGGAGTCCAAGCCATCATGACCTTGCCCGAGTCGATCCAGGTCTTCGAACGCGGCTGGTTGTCGTCGAACAATGTGCTGCTGGTCGACGACACGTGCGCCGCGCTCGTCGACACCGGCTATGCCACCCATGCGTCGCAAACCCTCGCGTTGTTGCAGGCGGCGCTCGGCGAGCGGCCGCTCGATCTGATCGTCAATACCCACCTGCACTCGGACCACTGCGGCGGCAACGCCCTGCTACAGGCGGCATGGCCTTGCCGCACGGCGATTCCTGCGTCGGAAGCGACAGCGGTACGCGACTGGGATGAGACGCGCCTGACGTTTCGCGGCACCGGCCAGACCTGCGAGCGTTTCACCTTCACCGAGACGCTCGCGCCAGGCGCGCACCTCACGCTGGGGGCACTCGACTGGGAGGCACTCGGCGCACCGGGCCACGACCCACACTCGCTGATGCTCTACTGTGCGGAAGAGCGCGTGCTGATCAGTGCAGACGCGCTGTGGGAAAACGGCTTCGGCGTGATCTTTCCGGAACTCGAAGGCGAAAGCGGCTTCGCGGAAGAACAGGCCGTGCTGGAGACGATTGAGAAACTCGACGTTCGCACCGTCATCCCCGGTCACGGCGCGCCATTTACGAACGTGTCGCTTGCGCTGGAGCGGGCCTTTTCGCGCGTGGCCTGGCTACGCGCGGATCCGGCACGCAACGCGAAGAATGCGCTGAAAGTGCTGATCGTGTTCAAGCTGCTTGAAGTGCGCACGATGAGCTTCGACGCGCTGCTGCGCATGCTCGACGCCGCCAGCGCCATGCGCGCCGCTGCGGCAATGCTCAAGCCCCGCGACGAATGGCCGGTGCTGATGCGCGGGCTGATCGAGGAACTGGCCGCGAACGGCGGGCCGTTGAAGGTTGACGGCGAACGTATCGACGCCCGACGTATCGAGGCCCGACCGATCATCGCCCGCGGCGCCTGATCCTACCGACTTCGCCGCCACAATGCTTCACTGTCCCCAAAGACCCAAGCGCACAAAAAGAAAGCCGCTCGCCATAAACAGAATGGCGAGCGGCAGAATTCGGTCGACGTGATCATCGTCTACGGAAATGATAACCGCGCGGGATTTTTGATCGCATTGGTGATTTCCCTACAAAACCTTGACACTTTATATAAGGTCGATTCACACCGACGTCACGTAGACGAGTAACGGCGCTGCGGGACAAGGCGCCAGCCGAGGTTGACGCCCGCGGCGGCAAGCAGGATCAGCACGGCGCCAAGCACCTGCACCCAGGCGAGCTTCTGTCCAAAAGCCACACGGTCGACAATGATCGCGACCACAGGGTAGATGAATGACAACGCGCCGGTCATCGAGGTGGGCAGTTTCTGGATCGCGCCGTAAAGCAGCACATACATGATGCCCGTGTTGATGACACCAAGCGTGACGAGTTCGAGCCAATGCGCGCCCGTAGTCGGCAACGCATCGAAACGCACAAATGGCGCAAGCATCAGCACGCCGAGACCGACCTGAATCAATGCGATCAGATGCGGCGGCGTGCCTTTCAGATGCTTGGTGATGATCGACGACACTGCGTACATGGCTGCCGCGCCGACTGCAAAGGCGATCCCTTCGAGGTATTGACCCGGCACCGCGAGTACTGCCGGCTCGACCCGCACGACGAACACCAGTCCCACAAACGCCACCAGCAGCCACGCCACCGTCGAGGCCGTGATGCGTTCGCGGAACACCAGCGCGCCAAGTGCAACAAGCATGAACGGCTGCGTGTTGTAGACGGCAGTGGCCATCGAAATCGACGCGCGCGAGTACGCCGCGAACAGCAGGACCCAGTTGACGACGATCGCCGCGCCGCCGAGCGCCGCGAGCGCCAGCATGCGCCAGGAGAACAGGTTGCGCCGGAACAGGCCAAGCGCGGCGCAGACCAGCAGCAGCGTGGCGCCCCCGAACACGCAACGGAAGAACACCACATTGAACGCACTCTGCTGCGACGAGACGACCAGCCAGCCGATTGTCCCCGACATCAACATCGCGACGCTCATCTCGGCCGCGCCGCGTCGAACTTCATTGTTAGCCATCTTCGGTTCCTGGATTAATCACCGCATTGGAGGCAGTGTAATTAATTCAGATGGTCGAATACAGGGCTAAACTTAGGTCGGCAGTCTGATTAACCTAATAATCGAAGGCAATCATGGCAAAACGCCTCGCACCGCCCAGCCCACCCGCTGCGCTTGACGACACCGACCGGTCGTTGCTGGCGGCGCTGGCGGAGGACGCACGCCAGCCGGTCAGCGAACTGGCGCGACTCGTCGGCCTGTCCGCGCCGAGCACGGCCGAGCGTTTGCGGCGGCTCGAGACGCAGGGCGTGATCGAACGCTTCACCGTGCAGATCGATCCGCGCGCGCTCGGTTACACGCTGCAGGCCATCGTGCGCGTGAAGCCGTTGCCGGAGCAGCCCCGCACTTACTGCTCGACGGCCTCGAAGAAGGCCAGCATCTCCGTGACGAGATCCTCGGGTGCTTCCTCCGGAATGTAGTGTCCGCATGGCAGCGCCCGCCCGCTGACGTCCCGCGCAACATGGCGCCATTCGGCAAGCGGCTCGAAGCACTTCTCGATCACCCCCTCCTCGCCCCACAGTACCCGCAGCGGACAGCCGATCTTGTGACCGCGCTCGATATCGGCACGGTCGTGTTCGAGATCGATCGTCGCCGACGCGCGGTAGTCCTCGCACATCGCATGGACCGCCCCCGGTTGTCGCAGGGCGCTGCGATAAGCGTCGAGCGTCTCAGGTGAAAACGGCGCCAGCCCGGCGTGGCGGCTGCCCATCACGCGGTCCACGTAAACGTCCGGGTTCGCGCCGATCAGCGTCTCCGGCAACGGCTCCGGCTGGATCAGGAAGAACCAGTGGAAATACAACGTAGCGAAGGTGCGGTCGGTGGCTTCGTACATGGCAAGCGTCGGCGCGATGTCGAGTAGCATCAGACGGTCGACGGCGTCCGGATGATCAAGCGCCATCCGGTGCGCGACCCGCGCGCCACGATCATGGGCGCAGACCAGGAAGCGGTCATAGCCGAAGTGGCGCATTACGCCGACCTGGTCGGCCGCCATCGCACGTTTCGAATACGCCGCGTGGGTTGCGTCGCTCTCCGGCCTGGCCGAGGCGCCATAGCCGCGCAGGTCGGTGGCGATGACGGTGAAATGCTTCGCGAGCTGCGCCGCGCACCGGTGCCAGATCAGATGCGTCTGCGGATGGCCGTGCAGCAGTAAGAGAGGCGGCCCTGCCCCGCCCTTGACCCCGAAAATATCTATGTCGCCCGCGGCGACGCGAAACGGCTTGAAATCCTCGAAGGGCATAGCGAGTCTCTTGTCGTTGTTCGTCAAAACATTGTAGAAGCCCTGCGTGTCAATACGGGGTGGGTTAGGCCACGTAACCCTAGAACCTGAACACTCCTTCCAACCGCTCAGGCCCTGCACACGGCCAGGCATTCGCCTATAATCGAACGATCGTTCTTAAATTCGCCCCCCCTGACGGACAAACCGGAGGGAGACGGCCAGCGGCCTCTCCCTTTGACTTGTCCCGCTACACTCAACATAGCCGGGCGTTCGATACGTACCGGCCCGCTTTACAGGAGACTCGCACCATGGCATTGCCCGCCGTCCTGCAGCAGCTTGCGCTGCCCGTTGTTGCCTCGCCGATGTTCATCGTCAGCTATCCCAAACTGGTGCTGGCTCAGTGCAAGGCCGGTATCGTCGGCTCGTTTCCCGCCCTCAATGCCCGGCCGGCTGAGCTGCTCGACGAATGGCTCACACAGATCCAGGCGTCGCTGGCCGAGCACAAGGCCGCCCACCCGGACGTCGTGATCGGGCCGATCGCCGTCAACCAGATCGTTCATCAGTCGAATGCGCGACTCGAGCATGACGTACGGGTGTGCGTCGAACACAAGGTGCCAATTTTCATCACCAGCCTGCGCGCGCCCGCCAAGGAGATCGTAGACGCGGTGCACAGCTACGGCGGCATCGTGCTGCATGACGTGATCAACATCCGTCACGCGCAAAAGGCGCTGGAAGCGGGTGTCGACGGGCTGATCCTGGTCGCGGCCGGTGCGGGCGGCCACGCTGGTACAACCTCCCCGTTTGCGCTGGTCGGCGAAATTCGGAAGATTTTCGACGGCCCGCTCGTGCTGTCCGGCGCGATTGCCAACGGCGGCTCGATCCTCGCTGCGCAGGCGATGGGCGCGGACCTCGCCTATATGGGCACGCGCTTCATCGCGACCCAGGAAGCGCATGCGGTGGAAAGCTACAAGCATGCGATCGTCAATTCCAGCGCCTCGGACATCATCTACACGAACCTTTTCACGGGCGTGCATGGCAACTACATTCGCGAAAGCATCGTCAATGCGGGGCTCGACCCGGACGCGCTGCCCGAATCCGATAAGACCGCGATGAACTTCGCCAGCGACAAGGCCAAGGCGTGGAAGGACATCTGGGGCGCGGGCCAGGGCGTGGGCCTGATGGACGACGTGCCGAGCGTGGCCGAGCTGGTCGAACGTCTGAAGAAGGAATACAACGAAGCGAAGGCGCGGCTCGGAATCGCACGCTGAGTCAAATGTCGTACAGCGCCCTTTGCGGGGCATGGAGTGGGTTAGAGCGCGCCCGAGACCGTCGCTTACGCGGCGGCCGGGTATTCAAGCCTTCACACCGGCGGGCGGGCCGCCCGCCTAGCTCACAGCCAGCGCCTTGATCTGCTCGAGTGACGGCCACAGCGCTTCGTCCGCGAAGCGCTCGGCTAGAAAGTCCACGAACGAGCGGACCTTCGCCGACAGATGGCGCCGGCTCGCATACACGACATGGATCGGCAACTCGCGTGGCGGCACCTGCTCGACCAGCAGCGGCACCAGCCGGCCCGCGGCGAGATCGTCGCCGATCACTTCCGTCCCAAGCATCGCGATCCCGGCGCCTTGCAGCACGATGACCCGTAGCGCTTCCAGGTGATTGACGATCAGATTGCCGGAAAGCCGCACACGCGGGCCGCCTTCTGCGCTCCCGGCCCCAAGTTCCGGCGCGGCGACGCCTGCGTACTGCAGATAGTTGTGGCGTGACAGATCGGCGATTTGGGTCGGCGTGCCGTGACGGCGCAAATAATCGGGCGACGCGCACAGCACGAGGTGCGCCGTCGCAATCTGCCGCGCGATCAGCGACGACGACTTCAGACCGGACGGCGAGGCGCGGATCGCGACGTCGAAACCCTCGTCGATCAGTTCGACGACGCGGTCGGAAAGTGTGATTTCCACCGTGACCTGCGGATACTGCGCCGCGTAATCGGCCACCGCGCTCATCACACGGGTTAGGCCAAACGCCGACAGCGACGACACGCGCAGCCTGCCCTGCGGCACGATGCTCGCGGCGCCGACCGCCTGCTCGGCTTCGTTGAGCTCGGTCAGTACCTGGCTCAACCGTTCGTAATACTCACGACCCGCCTCCGTTGGGGCGACGCGCCGGGTGGTCCGGTTCAGCAAGCGCGCGCCAAGTTGCTGCTCCAGATGCATTACGTGCTTGCTCGCCATTGCCGCGGACATCTCCATGCGCTCGGCCGCGCCGACGAAGCTGCCCACTTCGACGACGTGGCGAAACACTTTCATGCTGACGAGGGTATCCATGGCAATCGCTCGTGGGAGGAATCAATCGACGCCATTTTGCCGTCTTTATCAAAGCAGCGTGAGCAAAGAAGTCTTATCGCCCCTTTCCCCGCGCCCAGAAGCGACAAACCCCGCCTTCCTTCGAAGGCGGGGTTTGCGAAGCACAATGCGCGGCAGCCGGTATCGCTCAGAACTTCGTGCGGATGCCCACGCCGTAAGTGTTGCCCGTGGTCTGGCTAGTGTAGTGATCGTACATATAAGCGGCATAGACGTCCGTGCGCTTGGACAGCGGATAGTCGTAGCCAAGCGCCGCCGTCTGACGCGTCTGGTCCAGACCGCTGCCGTCGCGCGAATACGCAAACGAGGCCATGATCGTGCCGGGCCCCGCCGGAACCGTGACACCGCCCTGTGCCGTGTTCACATGCCAGCTGCCCATGATCTGGTCGTTGTACGTGTACATGTACTGACCGTAGAACTTGATGAACTTCAGGTCGAAGGTCGCGCCGAACTGGGCAATGCTCTGGCTCTTCATGTTGGGCAAACCGACGCTCTGCGCAAGGCCGGTGAGGTCGCCCGGATTGTTGTTGAAGTTCACGTACTGGTACACGCCGGTTGCTGCGAACGGGCCATGGAAGTACAGGAACTGGGCACTCCACTTTTTCGCCCCGTTATCCCCGGCCGTATTGCCGAGTGCGTACATCACGTTGGCGCTCAAACCGTTGAAGTTCGGTGACGAATACTCCACCGCGTTGTTCCAGCCCGAATCGCCGACCGCGCCCTGATCGGTCGTGTAAGTCGGGAACGTGCCGAGACCGAGGTACGTCTGCCACACTATCGGCGAGAATTCGTACGAGTCGACGAACGGGTTGAACAGGATGGTCGACACGAACAGCGGCGTCGTCAGGCGTCCGGCCGTCACCGTGCCATACGGCGACTCGATACCCACGTAGGCGTTACGCGAAAAGAACGTGTCGCCCGTGAAGCGGCCGTACTGGCCGTTCTGCGCCAGGAAGAAGCCTTCGAGCGTGAAGATCGCCTTGTAGCCGCCGCCCAGATCCTCCGATCCCTTCATACCCCAATACGACGTAGACATGCCGCCGCCAGACACCTCCGCTGCACTTTTGCCGTCCGGGAATTTCTGCACACCGACCCATTCGTCAACCTGACCATACAGTTGCACGCTCGATTGCGCGAACGCCGACGATGCACCCGCCAGAAGGCCGGCGACCACGCTGGCCTTGAGAGTCGTTTTGAGCGCACGGCGGTAGTTTGTATTCATGGGTTCTCCTGTCTTTGTCAAAGGGGTATGGCTGTGCGGCGGGGGAGCTCGCGCCAACGGTTTCTTGGTCGTCCGTTAGATCACCGAGCTATCTGGGCGGGACCATCTTTGCGGACCATTTTTATGGACAAAAATATGGGTTGTTATTGCCGGTATATCGCTCTGATTAATTTTGTCGTTTATCGGACTGCTAAAAGACCGTGAACCTTCGCCGGCGCCATTGGGCAACTGCCCTGGCAACGGGCTGAGAGGCCCGCCAGGACTGGAGCGCAAACACGGATAACGGATGAGATGCCGCACCGATGACGGGTTACGGGCAAAGACGCAAAATTTGACGATTCAGATGGGCACGACCTGTCGTGCTGTCACTAAAGTGTGGCGCGCATACGTCACTTTTCTGGGCGGGACCAGCGGCACCCGGCGGCGCGGATGCTGGCTAACAAATTGAAAGCAATGAAGGAGAGCATGCGAGGACCGCAAACCTTGATAATTTGCGGGCTGACTTAGCTAGGCTAAGCGTTATGAGGGAGGATGGAAAAAAACTCACCGCGAAGCGAGCGGGAAACGCTAGTTGCGGTACGGGGATGGGCCGGGTGGGTGCCCCATGTAGGGGTCCGGCGGGCGCGGTACCGGACGCGATGCACCGCGCTCCTCGTTGTAGCGGGCGACGTCGGCGCGGATCGAGCCCGCACGCACCATTGACTCATCCTCCGGCGGACGCGGCACCGAGCGCGTCTCGGCGCTCACGGGTGTAATGGCTCCGGCGTACTGGAAGCCGCTGCGCGGGTCAGCGCGGTTGTCGTCGCGATAACCGCCGGCCACTCGTTGGGGCTGCGATGTGTTGTAGCCGCCATGAACACCGCCCGCCTCACGCGCGAGCCGGATACTGTGGTCCATAGGTGCGCCACGCTCAGCGCGTACATTGCGGACGTCGTGCTGGATGCGGGCGTGAGTGAAGCCGCCGCCCGCACCGCCGCCATGCGGTGCCTGCGGCATTCTCGCGTAGGCGAGCGAACAGAGCGCAGTCAGGACTGCGCCCAGCATCCACCGCCTCGTTTTCACCAACCCTGCGTCCACCATGATTCACCTGCCCGAAGACCCGCCTGAAGCCTGCCGTTCGAGCTGCGGCGAGACTTGTTCCAGGATTCGTGCAACCGCGTCGGTTTTTCCGCAGCGGGCACATCCCATTGGCCTTTGATCAGTAATTTATGGGTCGCCCCGAGGGGTGTCGAGCCAAAAAGTGTTAGGCCTGACACTGCCTTGTAACACCGTGTTACTGCGACGTTTTTCCGCGACAGAGGCCTTGCGTGAGGGCGCCATCAGGGCTTCCTGATTGCCTTGTCAGACGGGCTATACAGCGCTTCCGAGGCGGTTAGTTCGCGTCATGCGAAATCTCAAAAAGAGGACTCAAACAGAAATGGGCGCGCACGCCTCGCTGCACAATACCGAGGGTCTACACGCAGCGATTTCGACCGCGCTTGCCAAAGCGCTTCACATGCACGATCCTCATCAATCAATTCCGCAAATGAATTTGCATTTTTAATCGCTTTCCATTATTAATAGGGCTCTCCCCTACAGCAAATGGCCCGTGCCAGCGCGCACGCGTCTCTGTATTTCCGCATTACCCGTATTGAGATTCTGAAATGGCTCGCCCGAAACTGCTTCCCGATAACTTCACGCTGAGCCTCGTCTGCACGGTGGTCCTCGCCAGCCTGCTGCCTGTGCACGGGCAGGCAGCTGTCGGCTTCAACTGGCTGACGAATTTCGCCGTGGGTCTGCTGTTTTTCCTGCACGGCGCCAAGCTTTCACGCGAAGCGATCGTGGCGGGCGCGACGCACTGGCGCCTTCATATCGTCGTCCTGCTGAGCACGTTTGCGCTGTTTCCGCTGCTCGGACTCGCGCTCAAACCGCTCCTTTCGCCCCTTGTCACGCCTGCGCTCTACGCCGGCGTCCTCTTCCTCTGTACGCTGCCATCGACGGTCCAGTCGTCCATCGCGTTCACTTCGATTGGCAAAGGCAATGTGCCGGCCGCCGTCTGTAGCGCGTCGGCTTCGAGCCTGCTCGGCATCTTCATCACACCGGCACTCGTCAGTCTCATCGTCACGAATCAGGCGGCCGGTGGTTCGTCCGCATGGCATACCGTCTGGAACATCGTCCTGCAGTTGCTCGTGCCGTTCGTGGCGGGCCAGTTGTTGCGGCCGGTAATCGGCAATTGGATCGAACGCCACCGCGGCGTGCTGAAGTTCGTGGATCAGGGTTCGATCATGCTGGTGGTGTACGGCGCGTTCAGCGAAGCCGTCACCGAGGGCCTGTGGCACCATACGTCGCTTGGCGCACTGGGCGGTCTGGTGGTAATCAACGTCGTGTTGCTGGCGCTCGCGCTCGCCGTCACGATGTTCGTCAGCAAGCGGCTCGGCTTCAACCGCGCGGACCAGATCACCATCATCTTCTGCGGCTCGAAAAAGAGTCTCGCCTCCGGCGTGCCCATGGCGAAGGTGATCTTCGCCTCGCACGCGGTGGGGGCCGTCGTGCTGCCGCTGATGCTGTTTCACCAGATCCAGTTGATGGTGTGTGCCGCGCTCGCGCAACGCTGGGGCGCACGCGACACTAGCGGCGAAGCCCACGCCGCCGCAGAGGAACGCCCCGCGGCGGCCGTTGCGCGTCGCTAGAGCACTGCTGCGCGAGTCGAACAAGAGATTCATAACCGCCCTCCCTGAGCCTGTTTAAAGAAAGCCGCCATTGAGCGGCTTTTTCGTTATTTCACGCCGAAACGCGCACGCCGTCTCCCTGGCCTGATGGCATAGGTCTGAGTGCCGGGTTTGCCCCGCATCGAGGATGTGATTGCCCGGCGTGAGCTGTCCGCGTCTTCCAACCCATCGTGGATTTCGAAGACGGGGCGATTCCCGGTTACGAGGCTCTGGTTCGCGGACCGGCAGGCTCGCCGCTCGAGACTCCGTTCGCGCTGTTCCCCCAGGCAGGCGCCGAGGGTTGCGTCATCGCGCTGGAGCGGGCCGCGAGGCGCACCTGCATCATGACATCGCGAGCGATCCGCTGAAGTTCGAGGCCGTGCGCGCGATGCAGCACTTCGCCAATGCCAGCGATGCGAAACTCGTTGCGCAAGGGATCGAAAACGAAGCGGACCTGCTCGTCGTGCGCGACATAGGGATTGGCTGTGGGCAAGGCTATTTCTTTAGCCGTCCGCACGCGCAACCCCACATTGCGGTGTTTCCGGAAACGACCCGCTCGGTCAGCGCTGCACCGTCGGGCGGCTGTTGCGCGGAAAGATGGAAGCGCCGCACCCCGCTGCATCGATTATTCAGACTAGCTAGAGGCGCCAGGTGCCGGCAGCGTCGGCAATTTGAACTTCCGCAAGAGCGCATTCGTAGCTGGATCGTAGGAGACGATCGAGCGCACGCTAAAGCGAGGATATCTAGCACCGCCGCCTCCACGTTGTGGCGAGAAACTCGTCTGCGACAGACTTCCTGCTGCGTCGTATGTATATGCGATCACGCCACCGTTAATGTCCGTTACGGTGGCTATTTGGCCAGCGCTGTTCCAGCTGAATTTCTCCGTCTGGCCCAAAGGATAGGTCTTCGTGACTGGCTGTCCGATCGCGCTGTAGGTGTAGCGCGTGACGTTGCCTTTCGAATCGGTGTAACTAAGCAGGTGGCCGTTGCGGTCCCGAATAAAGCGCGTCACGCCGCCAGTTGAGTCGATAATCTCAGCAGTACTGTCCAATGCATCGATCACCCGGCGGGTCCGTCCTCCATCCGGTTCCCGAACAGCCGTAACGCGCCCCGCGGCATCCGTTTCAAACTGCGTCGTTCGCCCCTGTGAATCAGCTACGCTCGCCAGATCGGTCATTCCCGTTGCGATCCTGTAAGCGGATCAAGCGGTAAAGGCCGGCGATCAATGCGAACTGCTCCACGTAACCGTCTTGCAGAGTTAGTTTCATGCCAGCGCTGCCGTTCGCATCAATGCGTGCGCCGTAGTAGTCGCTCGAGCGGGTGAGGTTGTCCCAGACTGCGCCATCATTTCCTGGACGCGCCGTAAATGACTCCTTCGCGCCCGCGGCCTCCCGAAGCTCGAAGCGTTGCTGGTCGCCGCTCAGCGCAAGGACGTCGTCGTATCCAAGGTTCATCCCGACCCCGAAAGCGCCAACGTAAGGCATTCCCGGACTGTCATAGACGCCGCTGCGGTAGATGCGCACAAGGTCGAGCGGAATTATGTCAGCCACGGTCAGATCATGCGCAAACCGATAGAACTGGCCTGTGGAGAAATCGATCGGGTCGGCGCCCAACACGCTGTTAGCCGCTCCGGCCGCGGCTGGAGCCGTCACGCCTGCCGACGGACTTCCAACGCCCGAGCCCACGGCAGTCGTGCGCGCGTCCGCTAGATGAGGGATTGCTAGCGCGAGGGCCAGCGTGCAATGCGCCGTGAAGCGCGCAAACGCCTCTGTTCGCACGCAACATAGGCTTGCGGCGACACTCCACTTCCCAATACAACGAGCACCCATCGATAGCACCTTGACGAAACTCACCAGCTTTGCTGAACAGCCCGGAAAGATATCGAAGTTGCCATCTCATTACCACTGCCTTTCAGTGAAAATTCGTCAAGAAAAATGACTGACACGAACAAAAAATACGATGCCGCGAGGCTCACCGATATAGGTCAACAGCGACGGCGTTTATGTCACAGCCCCATGTTTAGTAAATTTTACTAAACAAGGTGAACCCGTATTTACGCCATATATACGGGTATTTACGCGTATCAAATGCCACCAGCCAAGGGATTTTCTCATCAGTTTTACTATACAATCCCCGAAAATCAACTAACCCGCGGTCAGCCATGCGCTCGCCGCCCACCCCAGATGGCCACCACCATCCGCGATGTCGCCCGCGCCGCCAGCGTGTCGATCGGCACCGTCTCCCGCGCTCTGAAGAATCAGCCTGGTCTCTCTGACGCCACCCGCCTGCGGGTCGTCGAGGCCGCGCGCCAGCTCGGCTACGATCACGCCCAGTTACGCCCGCGCATCCGCCGGCTCACCTTCCTGCTGCATCGCCAGCACAACAACTTCGCGGCCAGTCCGTTCTTCTCGCACGTCCTGCATGGCGTCGAAGACGCCTGTCGTGAACGCGGCATCGTGCCGTCGGTGCTGACGGCGGGCCCCACGGAAGACGTCATCCAGCAGATGCGCCTGCATGCGCCCGATGCGGTCGCCATCGCCGGCTTCGTCGAGCCCGAGACGCTCACCACGCTCGTCGCCATGCAGCGTCCACTCGTGCTGATCGACCTGTGGGCGCCCGGCCTGCGTTCGGTGAACCTCGACAACGCCGCCGGCGCCGCCCTTGCGATGCAGCATCTGTTCGCCCAGCAGCACAAGCGCATCGCCTTCATCGGCGGTTCGCTCGCGCATTTCAGCATCGCGCAGCGCGCGCTCGGCTACCGCCGGGCGTTCTTCGAAGCCGGCCTGCTGTTCGATCCATCACTTGAAGTGACCATCGACGCCGGGCTCGATCCCGACACCGGCGCCGCCATCGCCATGCAGCGGCTGCTCGATACGCCCGGCCCCGCGGGCCAGCGCCCCGACGCCGTATTTGCCTACAACGACGCCGCCGCGCTCGCCGCGCTGCGCGTCTGCCTTGCGCGCGGCCTGCGCGTTCCGCAGGACATCGCGATCATCGGTTTCGACGACATCCCCGCCGCCGCCCACGCCACGCCGCCGCTCTCGA
Source organism: Paraburkholderia sp. (assembly GCA_049523075.1). GTDB lineage: Bacteria > Pseudomonadota > Gammaproteobacteria > Burkholderiales > Burkholderiaceae > Paraburkholderia. The sequence continues at coordinate 8,019 of JBEKNG010000010.1, read as the reverse complement.
CGATTTCCGTCGACAAGGAAGCGCTCGGCCGGCGCGGCGTCGAGTTGCTGCTCGAGGAGTCGCCTGCCGAACTCGAAGTCCACCTGCCCGTTCATCTCATTGCCCGTGCCAGTACCTCGGTGAAAAAGCCATGACGCAATCCGATACGCTTCAACCTGACCGGGCCACCGGCCCATCGTCCGCATCGTCCGCGACACCCGCGGTCGCCAGCTTCCGCGAGCGGGAATTCCTGCTCTCGCATATCCAGGACACCTTGCGCTTTTACGCGCCAAACGTGTTCGACCCGAGCGGCGGCTTCTATCATTTCTTCCGCGACGACGGTTCGATCTACAACCAAACCACGCGCCACCTCGTCAGCAGTTGCCGCTACGTGTTCAACTACGCGATGGCATACCGCGAGTTCGGCGATCCGCAACATCTGGAGTACGCGCGTCACGGCCTGACGTTCCTGCGCGACGCGCACTGGGACGCCGAACTCAAAGGCTACGACTGGGAGCTCGACTGGCGCGACGGCAGCAAGCATGTGCTTGACGCCACCCGCCATTGCTACGGCCTTGCCTTCGTGTTGCTGGCGTATTCGCACGCCGCGATGGCCGGCATCGAAGAAGCGAAGCCGATGATCGGCGCCACCTTCGAGCTAATGGAGCACCGCTTCTGGGACGCCGCCGCCGGCCTCTACGCCGATGAAGCGACACCCGACTGGCGCGTGAGTTCGTATCGTGGCCAGAACGCCAACATGCATACCACCGAGGCGCTGCTCGCCGCCTACGAGGCAACCGGCCATCTGGTGTATCTGGATCGCGCGGAACGGGTGGCGTCGAATATCACGCTGCGCCAGGCGAAGCTCTCGCAGGGCCTCGTGTGGGAGCATTTCCACGCGGACTGGTCGGTGGACTGGCACTACAACGAGGAAGACAGTTCGAACATCTTCCGTCCGTGGGGCTTCCAGCCGGGTCACCAGACCGAATGGGCGAAACTGCTGCTGATCCTCGAGCGGCACCGTCCGCTGCCCTGGCTGTTGCCGCGCGCCATCGAACTGTTCGACGCGGCGATGACGCGCGCCTGGGACGACGATCACGGCGGCCTGTACTACGGCTTCGGCCTGGACGGCACGGTCTGCGATCACGACAAGTATTTCTGGGTACAGGCCGAAACCTTTGCGACCGCCGCGCTGCTCGGCAAGCGCACCGGCAACGAACGCTTCTGGGATTGGTACGATGAGATCTGGCGCTATAGCTGGGCGCATTTCGTCGACCACAAATACGGCGCGTGGTATCGCATCCTGACCTGCGACAACCGTAAATACAGCGACGAAAAGAGCCCGGCCGGCAAGACCGACTATCACACGATGGGCGCGTGCTACGAAGTGCTGGCACATGCACTGCTGCACGCGCCGTCCACCACGAACGAACCTGCACGGTGAGCACCATGACCGCCAGTACTGAATTTCCCCTCTTCGTTTCTCCCGGCGACATCCTGACCGACCTCGTGCGCACCGGCGATTCGCAATGGCTGTCGCGCCCTGGCGGCGCCGGCTGGAACGTGGCCCGCGCAGTCGCGCGCCTTGGGCTGCGGACGGCTTGCGTCGGCTCGCTCGGCACCGACAACTTCTCCGACGAACTGTGGAACGCCAGCGTCGCAGCGGATCTCGACATGCGCTTCATGCAACGCGTCGAGCGGCCGCCGCTCCTCGCGATCGTCCACCAGACGCATCCGCCCGCATACTTCTTCATGGGTGAGAACGGTGCCGACCTCGCCTTCGATCCGTCGAAGCTGCCGGAAGGCTGGATGAGCCACGTGAAATGGGCGCACTTCGGCTGTATCAGTCTCGTGCGGCAACCGCTTGGCGACACGCTCGCCGGTCTCGCGGCCGAGTTGCGCGCGCGCGGCGTCAAGATCAGCTTCGACCCGAATTACCGCAATCTGATGGCGCACGGCTACGAGCCGACACTGCGCAAGATGGCCGCCCTCGCCGACCTGATCAAGGTCTCCGACGAGGATCTGCGCCTGCTCTTCAAAGGCAGCGAAGCCGAAGCGCTTACCGAGTTGCGCGCCATGAATCCCAAGGCGACGGTGCTGGTCACGCGAGGCCCGGAAAAGGCCACCCTTTTCGAAGGCGACACCATCATCGAGGCGCAACCGCCGCGCGTCGAGGTGGCCGATACGGTCGGCGCGGGGGATGCGTCGATTGGCGGGCTCCTGTTCAGTCTGATGACGGCACCGCAACGCACGTGGCAGGAACATCTCGCCTTCGCGCTGGCCGCGGGCGCGGCGGCCTGCCGGCATGCGGGCGCGCACTCGCCGTCGCTGGACGAGGTGGTTGCGTTGCTGGAAGGGTGAGGTTCACGCGCCGACGGTCGGCGCGCACGCTAACGTGTCACGGAGACGGCATGTAAGCCCGGAAACGGCGTGCTACGATGGAATCTCCCCCTTGCTGGAGAAGCATCATGGAGGACGTCACCTATACCAAAGGACTCTACACGGCCACCGCCACGGTGCGTCCAGTAGACGGCGGGCAGTACCGGGGTGTGGTCGCACTCGCGCGCGACGAAGGCGAGGGGCTGGAGAACACGATCTACGAAGTCGAGGCCACCTCGACGACCGAAGAAGAAGCCCTCGAGGAAGCGAAGGCGCTGGCTCATCGCATCCTCGGCGAGATCGAATTCTAGGCAGGTCCGGCGCCGCTCGCCGGTGCGGTCGTGCCGCGCGGCGCGTTTTCCGAACCCAGCGGATGGAGGCGGAGATGGCTGAACAGCACTTCCCTTATGGCGTGTACTCAATCCACGTGCGTCCTCTCGAACTGCAAGGCGCGCGCTGGGACGCGGAGTACGAAATCCGTCAGATCAACCACGCGGTGCAGGTGTGGACCACGGTTGGCGGCGATGCCGGCTACGCTAGCGAAACCGAAGCAATCGATGCGGCCCGCCAACAGGCGGTCGCGGATATCGAACACGGTGCCGGCATTCCGAAGCCGCGGACGTTTCCGTGATGACGTGAGTTCGCGCGAGGCGGATTTCGAATCGCGCGAGGTGCGCAGGCGGTCGCTTCGCGGCAGCTCGTACAGTAGAGAAATCCGTAAAAGCGGTCCCTGCGGCATGCTACGCTTTGCGCGTTTTCACGCTGGGAACACGCAATGGCCACCGACATGTCAGACCGCACTGCCGGCGCAGACGCCGCGGCACCTTCGCGCAAGCGACTGCCGCGCGGCAGCCGCGAGATACCCTTCGGTTCGCGCAAGATCGTTGCGCACGGCATGCCGATACGCTTCTGGCAGGATATTTACCACAGTGCGTTGACGATCAAGTGGCCCACCTTCTTCGTGTCGCTCGCACTGATCTTCCTGCTGCTCAACGCAACGTTCGCTTCGCTTTACATGCTCGGCACAGCGTCGATTGCGAATCAGTTTCCCAAAGGCTTCGGCGGAGCGTTCTTCTTCAGCGTCGAAACGCTCGCGACAGTCGGCTATGGCGACATGCATCCGCAGACGGTCTACGCCCACTGGATCGCCACGCTCGAAATCTTCGTCGGTATGTCAGGCATCGCGTTGGCGACCGGCCTGATCTTCGCGCGCTTCTCGCGGCCACGCGCCAAGATCATGTTTTCCCGTTACGCGGTGGTCCGTCCCATTGACGGCCACATGACGCTGCTGGCGCGCGCGGCGAATGGCCGCCAGAATGTGATCGCCGAAGCGCGCGGCAAAATGCGCATGATGCGCGTCGAAACATCGGCCGAAGGCTACAGGCTGCGCAAGCTCTACGACCTGACACTCGTCCGCGAACAGCATCCCGCGTTTCTGTTTAGCTGGACCCTGATGCACATCATCGACGAGACCAGCCCGCTATTCGGCGAAACGGCCGAATCGATGAAAGCGCGCGAAGCGTCCTTGCTGATTACGATCGAAGGCGCCGACGAAGAGACCTCGCAGACGATGCAGGCTCGTTACACCTGGGAAGCGGATAACATCCGCTGGCAATACAAGTACGTCGACCTGCTCCGCGAGGAAGAGGGCGTGAGCCACATCGACTACATCCATTTCGACGAAATAGAACCGCTGGAACCCTCGGCGCCAGCCGTCCCGGCCACCCAGATGGACCCGCATGCGGTACCGGGCGCCTGAACCCAGCGGCCTCGTTCCGGGCGCACCGGCAGATCTGTCTCAAAACCGGGCGAATTCGCGGAGTACTTCACCCCTTTGGGCAAACAAACCGGGAAACCAGCAAAACTATTCTCCAATCGGCGCTAAAAAATAGAGTCTCTTTCGACGCGAAGCTTGGGCGCTTCCCATCCACTTCGCGCGAACGCATAAAAATGGAGACTCACCATGACCGCTCGCCTGCCCATCGACGGCACGCCCGCCCTCGCCGACTACAAGCTGTCCGATAACCTCACCGCCGCGTGCGGCCGCATTTTCCTCACCGGCACGCAGGCGCTGGTGCGTCTCGTGTTGATGCAACGCGCGCTCGACAAGGCTCGCGGTATGAACACTGCCGGCTTCATCAGTGGCTATCGCGGCTCGCCGCTGGGCATGGTCGACCAGCAGTTGTGGAAGGCGAAGAAACTGCTCGAAGCGAGTGAGATTCGCTTCCTGCCGGCGATCAACGAGGAACTCGGCGGCACGGCGGTGCTCGGCACGCAGCGGGTCGAATCGGACCCGGAACGCACCGTCGAAGGCGTGTTTGCGATGTGGTATGGCAAGGGCCCGGGCGTGGATCGGGCAGGCGACGCGCTCAAGCATGGCAACGCCTACGGTTCCTCGAAACATGGCGGCGTGCTGGTGGTAGCCGGCGACGATCACGGCTGCGTGTCGTCGTCGATGCCGCATCAGAGCGACTTCGCGATGATGGCGTGGCATATGCCGGTGGTGAATCCGTCGAACGTCGCCGACATGCTGGAGTTCGGCCTGTACGGCTGGGCGCTGTCGCGCTTCTCGGGCGCGTGGGTCGGCTACAAGGCGATTTCGGAGACGGTCGAATCCGGTTCGACGGTCGACCTCGATGCCTTGCAAACGCAGTGGACGGTTCCGCAAGATTACGCAGAACCCGCTGGCGGCCTGCATAACCGCTGGCCCGATCTGCCGAGCCTCACCATCGAAGCGCGGCTCGCTGCCAAGCTCGACGCTGTGCGCCATTTTGCACGCAGCAACAGCATCGACAAATGGATCGCGCCGGGTCCGCATGCGAACGTCGGTATCGTTACCTGCGGCAAGGCGCATCTGGATCTGATGGAAGCGCTGCGCCGGCTCGACCTCACCGTCGCCGATCTCGAAGCGGCGGGCGTGCGGATCTACAAGGTCGGCCTGTCTTTCCCGCTGGAGATGACGCGCATCGACAGGTTCGTGGAAGGCCTCTCGGAAGTGCTGGTGATCGAGGAGAAGGGCCCGGTCATCGAACAGCAGATCAAGGACTACCTGTACAACCGCCGTGACGGCGCGCGCCCTGTCGTGATCGGCAAGTACGCGGAGGACGGCTCGTTGCTGCTGTCCTCGCTCGGCGAGTTGCGGCCTTCGCGCATCCTGCCGGTGTTCGCCAACTGGCTTGCGCGGCACAAACCCGCGCTCGACCGCCGCGAACGCGTGGTCGATCTGGTGGCGCCGCAAATCCTCTCGAACGCCGCCGACGCGGTCAAGCGCACGCCATACTTTTGCTCCGGCTGCCCGCACAACACGTCGACGAAAGTGCCGGAAGGCTCAATCGCGCATGCCGGGATTGGTTGCCACTTCATGGCCTCGTGGATGGAGCGCGATACGACCGGGCTGATCCAGATGGGCGGCGAAGGTGTCGACTGGGCCTCGCATTCGATGTTCACGAAAACGCGCCACGTATTCCAGAACCTCGGCGACGGCACCTATTTCCACTCGGGCATTCTGGCGATCCGCCAGGCGGTCGCAGCAAAAGCCACCATCACCTACAAGATTCTCTATAACGATGCGGTCGCGATGACGGGTGGTCAGCCGGTCGACGGCAGCATCTCGGTGCCGCAGATTGCGCGTCAGGTGGAAGCGGAAGGCGTCTCGCGTTTCGTGGTGGTCAGCGACGAGCCCGAAAAATACGACGGCCATCATGGGCTGTTTCCGCAAGGCACCACATTCCACCATCGCAGCGAACTCGATGCCGTGCAGCGCGTGCTGCGCGATATCGACGGCGTCACCGTGCTGATCTACGACCAGACCTGCGCGGCCGAGAAGCGGCGCCGCAGGAAGAAAGGCGAATTCCCCGACCCGGACAAGCGCCTCTTCATCAACGAAGAGGTATGCGAAGGATGCGGCGATTGTGGCGTGCAGTCGAACTGCCTATCGGTTGAACCGGTTGAAACGACGCTCGGTCGCAAGCGCCGCATCGACCAGTCGTCGTGCAACAAGGATTTCTCCTGCGTGAACGGCTTTTGCCCGAGCTTCGTGACGATCGAAGGCGGCAAGCTCAAGAAGGCTGCCGGCGCCGCATTCGATGCCGCCGCGCTGGCCGCACGCGTCGATGCCCTGCCGGTGCCGGCCATGCAACTCGATGCCGCGCCATACGACATTCTTGTCACGGGCGTCGGCGGTACGGGCGTCGTGACGGTAGGCGCGTTGATCAGCATGGCCGCGCATCTGGAGGGCAAGAGCGCCTCCGTGCTCGACTTCATGGGCTTTGCGCAGAAGGGCGGCTCGGTGTTGTCGTTCGTGCGGTTTGCAGCGCGCGACGAGTGGCTCAACCAGGTGCGCATCGACACGCAGCAGGCCGACGTGCTGCTCGCGTGTGACATGGTGGTGGGGGCGAGTTCCGATGCGCTGCAAACGGTGCGCCACGGCCGAACCCGGATTGTCGTGAATACGCATGCGATTCCGAATGCGACCTTCGTGCAGAACCCGGACGCGAACCTGCACGCCGACGCGCTGATCGACAAGATGCGTCACGCGGCGGGTGAACAACGCATGTCGAGTTGCGACGCGCAGACGCTTGCGACGCGTTTCCTTGGCGATACGATCGGCGCCAATCTTCTGATGCTTGGTTTTGCATGGCAACTCGGTCTGGTCCCGGTGTCGTTTGCCGCGATGATGCGTGCAATCGAACTGAACAACGTTGCGGTACAGATGAATCAACTGGCGTTTTCGGTCGGCCGTCTTGCTGCTGCCGATCCGGCGGCGCTTGAAACGCTATGGCAGGAGCGGCATGCTGCGCAACAACCCGCGCGCATCGATACGTTGGATGAACTGATCGCGCATCGTGAAGGGCGCCTCGCGGTGTATGGCGGCGAGTCATATGTGAAGCGTTATCGTGCGCTGGTGGCTGCGGCGCGCCGGGCGGAAGCCGGCCTCGGCGGTGCTTCCTCCGGCGAACGCGTGACGCGCGCAGTGGCGACAACGTTCTATCGCCTGCTGGCCGTAAAGGACGAATACGAAGTCGCGCGTCTGCATACGGACAGCGCCTTCCGTGCCTCGCTCGAAGCGCAATTCGAAGGCGTGGCGGGCAAGGACTTCGGCGTGAAATTCAATCTCGCGCCGCCGACCTTGTCACGTCCGAAGCATGGCGCGACGCCGGCGAAGAAGACCTTCGGCCAATGGCTGTGGCCGGTGCTCGGCACGATGGCGAAGTTCCGCAGACTGCGCGGCACGATGCTCGATCCGTTTGGCCGCACGCTCGAACGCCGTATGGAACATGAACTGGCCGACGATTACGAAGTGACCATGCAGAAAGCGTTTGCGAAGCTCGATGCGTTGAACGTCGAGGAAATCGTTAAGCTCGCTGATCTGCATGCTCGTGTGCGTGGCTATGGGCATGTGAAGCTGGCGAATCTGGCCGGTGTGAAGCGCAGCGAGCGTGAACTGGCTGCACGTCTGCATATCGAAGCGGCGACGAGTGTGGCGGTCAAGCAGGCGCTCGAGGAAGCGAAGGGTGCAGGGACGTTGCGAGGGATTCCGGTGGTGGTGGCGAAGTGATCGCTCAGAACCGCTCTTCATCCACCCAGTCGATATCGCCGCACAACACGCAGGTCTGTGCACCCACGTGCGTCACCACCGACAGGGTCACGCACGGCAGCGCC
>JBEKNG010000009.1:0-21335 GCA_049523075.1 Paraburkholderia sp. | reverse complement strand
CGGCAATCCGGGCGCGGATATCGATGTCGTGCCACGCTTCGAGCGCTTCTGGCGGCGCCCCCAGGAAATCGCGCCACCCGCCCAGCCATAAAGGCGCAGCCACGCCCACGCCGACGACCTGTTTGGCCCGCTCGCCGAGCGTTTCGTTGACGCGCGCGAGCTTGCTCTCAAGCGCCGGAAACAGCACTCGCGGATCGGGATACGCATACTCGAGCACATCACGGCTGCACACGTGCCCCACGAAGTCCATGGCGAGCACATCGAGGCTGCGGCGCCCAACCTTGATGCCGATCGTGTAGGCGCCTTCGGCTCGCAACGCAATCGGCACCGACGGCTGACCGATGCGCCCGCGCACGCGTGGCTGCCGCGCAAGCAGGCCGTCGTCGATCAGACGGTCGACGATCATCGAGACGGTCTGCATCGACAGGCGCGTCAGGCGGCCAACATCGGCTTTTGCGAGCGGCCCATGCAAGCGGATTGCCTGCAGCACGATCCGTTCGTTGAATTGCCGCATGCCGACCTGATTCGAGCCGACCGTGCGCAAGCGCTGCGAGCGGGCGCCGGTGGTATCCATCGTGGCCGCCCGTCAGCAGGGAACGTGCATCATGCGATGGCCTTGACGTCCGCTTCCTTGGCGCCGGTCATGATGGCGACCGCCTCGGACATGTGAATGTCCTTGGTGTTGACGAGGGCCGCGCGCCGTCCCAGCCGCTGGATGTGAATGCGATCGGCAATCTCGAACACGTGCGGCATGTTGTGGCTGATCAGGATCACTGGCAGGCCACGGTCGCGCACGCGCCGGATCAATTCGAGCACCATGTTGCCTTCCTTCACGCCGAGCGCCGCAGTCGGTTCGTCGAGAATCACCACATGTCGCGCAAATGCAGCGCTGCGCGCCACCGCGACGCCCTGGCGCTGGCCGCCGGAGAGTGTTTCGACCGCCTGGCGCATCGAACGGATGCCGATCTGCAGACCCTTCATATGGGCGGTGGCTTCTTCCAGCATGCGGCGCTTGTCGATCATCTTGAAGATCGACCCGCGCCAGCCGGGTTTGACCAGCTCGCGAGCCAGAAACAGGTTCTCGGCGATGCTCATGGCGGGCGCCACCGCGAGGTCCTGATACACGGTTTCGATACCTTGTTCACGTGCATCGAGCGGGCTGCGGAATTTGACCGGCTTGCCGTCGAGCAGAATCTCGCCTCCATCGGGCACGGTCGCGCCGGAGAGCGCCTTGATCAGCGACGACTTGCCGGCGCCGTTATCGCCGATCACAGCCATGATTTCGCCGGGCATGACTTCGAAGTCGCAGCCGTCGAGGGCCGTGACCTGGCCATAGCGCTTGGTGAGTCCACGTGCCTGGAGGACGGGCGTCGCAGTAGCAGCAGTTTGGGGAGTAGACATGACAGGCTCCTGGTGGATCATCGAGCGCCGCGGTGGGACAGCTTGTCGGCAGCGACGGCGAGAATCACCAGCATGCCGGTAATCAACACCTGATACACCGATGACACGCCGATCAACGTCAAGCCGTTGCGGAACACGCCGACGATCAGCGCGCCAAGCAGGGTGCCGACAATCGATCCTCGCCCGCCAAACAGACTGGTGCCGCCGAGCACCACCGCGGTGATGCTGTCGAGGTTTTCTGTTTGCCCGGCTTGCGGGTCGCCCACACCCGTGCGCGAGACCGACAACAGGGCAGCGATGCCATAGATGGCACCGGCCAGCGTGTAGACGGTGAGCAGGATGCGCGTCGAAGACAGGCCCATCAAGCGTGCCGCTTCAGCGTTATTGCCGAGCGCGTACAGATGCCGGCCGGGGACGGTGTCGCGCAACACGAACCAGGTGGCCAGATACATCAGCAGCGTGAGCACGGTGCCGTAGGTCACCTGGGCTGGACCGATGCTGAATGTGTTGCCGAGGAACATGATCGCGTCAGGCAGGTTCGACACGCTTTCGGCATTCGAGTAGATCTGTGTGAGCGCGAAGGCAATATTCAAGGTGCCGAGCGTGACGATAAACGCAGGCAGTTTGATACGCGTAATCAGGACCCCGTTGAGTGCGCCGAACAGGGCACTGGCAGCAATGCCGCAGACGATCGCGAGGATTGGCGGCACACCAAGATTGACCGCGAACTTGGTCATGATGATCGAGCCGAACGCCATTACCATGCCGCAGGACAGATCGATGCCGCCCGTCAACACGATCAGCGTCTGGCCGATCGCAATGACGGCGACCACCATGGTCTGCTGAAGAATCAGTGAGAGGTTCTGGAACGACAGGAAGCGGTTGCTCTGCGAGATAAAAAACCCACAGGCAAGGACGAGCGCGATAAGTGGACCAATTTCGGCGAGCGAAGGCAGCCGCTCGGATAGATGGCGATGGCCGCCGGCCGGTGTAGAGTGAGTCGACATGATGTGTTTCCTCGATGCTGGCGCGTGGCGCAGGGGCCACGCGGCAAATCCGTTGGAGACCCATGGGGCGGGGTCTCCCTATTGATAAGGAAAGCTTATTGACCCCAGCAGTTGGCGAGACCAAATGTGGTGTCCTTGCTGTCCACGCCGTTCATCGCCTTGTCGGTGATCAGCGTCACGCCGGTGTCTTTGTAGCCCGAGACCTTCTTGCCCGTCTTCGCATACTCGGCGCCGGCATCGACGCCAAGCGAGGCCATCTTCAGCGGATACTGCTGCGACGTCGCGGCAATGGCGCCGGCCTTGACGTTACGCACGCCTTCGCAACCGCCGTCGATCGACACGATCATCACGCCCTTGTCTTTGCCTGCCGCCTTGAGCGCGCGATACGCACCTGCCGCAGCCGGCTCGTTAATCGTGTAGACCACATTGATGTCGGGCGATTTCTGCAGGCAGTTCTCCATCGCCGTCTGTCCCTTCGACTGATCGCCGCGCGTGTCCTGGCTGCAGACGATGGAAGGGTCGCCTTCCTTGACGCCGAAGCCCTGCAGGAAACCGTTATGACGCAGCACACCCACTGACACGCCCGGCGCCAGATCGAGCGTGGCGATCTTCGCCGGCTTGCTGCCCAGCGCGGCCTTCGCGTACTGGCCGATCAGGACGCCGGCCTTGAAGTTGTCGGTGGCGAAGAGGGCGTCCGTGGCGTCTTGCGGTTCGGTCGGCGTATCGAGCGCGATCACCATCACGCCGGCGGCGCGGGCTTTCTTGATGCTCGGGACGATGGCCTTGGTATCGCTCGGCGTAATCAGAATTGCTTTGGCGCCCGCCGTCATCATGTTTTCGATTGCGGTGACCTGGCTCGCGTTGTCGCCGTCGAACTTGCCGGCTGCGGTCAGCAGCTTGACGCCATCCTTCTGCGCGGCGGCTTCTGCGCCTTGCTTCATCTTCACGAAGAACGGGTTCGTGTCGGTCTTGGTAATCAGACCGACGACGGCCTGGTCGGCGGCCTGGGTGGCGCTGGCGCACCATACGGCGGATGCCGTCAGGCACAGGGTGACGATGCGACGGGCGACGGGATGCCTGCGGGATTTCAGATTCATGGGGACGCTCCTCCGGATAATTGACAACGACGTTGTGGACTACGGTCGATTCAATAACTCATGGGCGCTGGGGGCGCCTCTGTTGGCCTTGCTGGCTGCGGCGGATGACGCGGGGCTGGCTGGCTCTGGATTAAATCACTTTGGTTTATTTAGTACAGCAGGGCGGATGAGGAGTGTCAAGAAGCGGGAATTGGTGCGCCGCGGCTTGGCTGGTTGGTTTGGCTTGCCCGGAGCGGCATGGCCGGAGCGGTATTGAGGGGATTGGTGCGACGCGGGAATTGCGGTGGGGGATTGGGGTAAGTCTGGAGCTTGGAAAGCCGTTTTTGAGGTGATTCGAGTGTTATTTTTATGTAAGAAATGAATATTTGAGGGATATGTCTAAGAAATTCATTTTGTTTTGTTGCGCTGCGGTAGGGTAGGCCTATAATAGGGTTATTACCTAGGTAGTTAACCCTATCCTGAACTGGAGCACGCCATGAGCCACATCACCACGACTTCTACCCCGGCCGCTAACGGCTGGCTCGCCCGTTTTGCAGCTGTCGCGCGCCATGCACTGCAACTGCATTTGCAAACGTGCGCCATCATCGCTGAAGCGCATCGCCGCCCGGAATAAGCTTCGCTTCGTTGCGGTGTCCCGCGCCCGCCCAGCGCGCCCGAGGCCGTCGAAGCCTTAAAGGTCCAACACAACGGTGGACTCTTTGCCTGCGCCAGTCTGCGCAGGTATCGCACAGCAAATCAGTGCATGACCCGGCTCGATCTCGGCGTCGGTCGGTGCGGGGTAACTCACCTCGCCTGAAAGCACGCGCGTCGAACAGGTTCCGCAGAAACCGGATCTGCACATGGACAATGGCGTCAGGCCGTTCGCTTCGGCGAAGTCGAGAAGGCTTCCATCCTCTTTCGACCACATCGCGTCGCGCCCCGTCTTCTTAAACACGACTTTCGATAACTGCGTCGAGTCGCGCGGCGCCGCCGCTTGCTCAACTGGGGTGTCCACAGCAGCCGGAACAACCGCAGCCGGAGCAACCACAGCCCCCACGGCAACAGCGGCGCTTACGCCACGTTTGACGCTCGCCGGGCCGAATGCCTCGAAGCGAATCCGTTCGTCTGCGATATTGAGTGCGCGCAGTCCGTTATAAAGATCCTGCATGAACGCACCGGGACCGCACAGATAAAAGTCATAGTCGCCGAACGGCAGCACGCGTTTGAGAAACTCGACGTCGACTCTTCCCACGGACTGCGAAGCAATCGTATTGCCGGGCCCGACGGGCTGACTGTCACGGAAATAGACGGACAGGCTTGGGTGCGCCTGTTCCGCTGCTCTTAATACATTGGCGAACGGATGCTCGTTGGACTGGCGCGCGCCGTGAATGAAATAGATGTGCTCGGGCTGCGCTTGTCCTTTGGAGTCAGCAAGCAGGCTGTTCAGCATCGCGATCATCGGCGTGATGCCTATGCCGGCAGACAGCAGAACCACCGGGCGTCGAGTGCCGCGGTCCAGCGTGAACGCGCCGCCTGGTACCTTCGCCTCAATCTCCATTCCAGCCCTGATCTGCTCGTGCAGCCAAGCCGACGCGGCGCCTTCGCGTTTGACGGTGATGCGGTAGTGACGGCCGTGATCCGCATCGGACAGGGTGTAGGTTCGAATCAACGGCGCGGCGAGCCCAGGCACGTGCAAACGGATCGGCAGGAACTGGCCGGGTTCGAAATGGGGCAGAGCGGCGCCGTCGACGGATTGCAAATAAAACGAGCGCGCCGAGGGCGTTTCGTCGCGGACGTCGACCACCTTCAGCTTGCGCCAACTGCTTGAAGGGGAAGCCGAAGCCACCGCCTCCTGGGTCTGCCAACTTCCCATCTTGGCAAGTTGCGGCGCGTATTGCACCGCAGACCAGCGAAACGGCAACGCGCGCGGGCTGCGCCGAACCTCGCGAACATGAAAGCGCATGAGCCGCTCTGCGCCTTCAAACGATGCGAGCTCCGCGCCGTCCCAGATGATCTCGGCATCCACGGCGAGATACAGCAGATCGCCGCTTTCGAAGTCGATCACCAGCAGGCCCGCACGTGGATCCTGCGTCAGGTTGCCAATCGTGTTGAAGAACAGATTGCCGCTGAAATCCGGCGTGGTTAGCGTGTGTGCGTCGTCGACGCGAATGAAACCGGGCTTGCCGCCGCGATGCGATACATCGGCGCCGCGCGCGAGACCGGCATCGCCGGATGCGTTGGCGCTGGCAATAAAGAATGTGTCAGCACGCGCAAGCAATGCGCGATCAGCGTCACCAAGTGCGGGCGAAGACTCCTGCAGCGCGCTTTCTTCAGGCTCGGATACCACGAAGGTGGGCACGCGGCTCTGGATATACTTCGCGCAGTTGCCAAAGCTCTGACTGACGCTGACCGTCAGCACTCCGCCATCCATGGCGGTGATTACACCATTGACGCGGTTGCGGCGCCGCGTGGCGGGCTGGATTCCCAGCCCACCGATCAGCGCGCCCACTTGCCACGCTGCGGCGAGCGGATCGCCTCGCAGACCTCGGCCGGCAATACGCAGGGTCTGCTCATCCGGCGTCGACACGAACCCGGGCTCACCGACGCGCAACGTAGCCCACGGTTGTCCGCTCGCATCAAGTCCGCTCAGCACCATGAACGGCTGTTCCGCGAAGAACCGTCGATGCTGCTCCGGCATGTAATCGCGAATCCCGCGGCGGGCATCGACGTTCATGCGTTCCCGCACGCCCGCGCGCTCCTGCACAGCGAGTTCGCCGGCATGAAAGGGTGATTCGGCAGCGCGCCAACCAGGCGAAGGGGCAAAAGCGGGCGTTGACATGATGGACTCCCGTGCTTGGAGCGGTGGTGAGAGCAGGCAGGTGCTGGATTATTTAGCCTCAGCGAGCAGCCCGGCTTTGCTGGCCGGCATCGGCAGGAAACGCGGCAGCGCTTCGATTCGCTTGAGCCATGCTCGAATATGCGGGTACGGTTCGAGCGAGATGCCACCTTCGGGCGCATGGGCGATGTACGAATGGGCGGCGATGTCGGCAATTGTCGGCGTCTGACCAATTGCAAAAGGCTTGTCGCGCAACTCGTCTTCGAGCACCTTAAACAGCTTCACAGCAATCTTTTGCGCGGTTTCCAGATGATGCGGCGCCCCGAATACCGTGACGAGGCGCGCTGCGCAGGGGCCGTAGGCAATCTTGCCAGCGGCGAGCGAGAGCCAACGTTGCACGGCGGCAGCGCCGAGCGGATCTTCGGGCAGCCACGACGAATCACCGTATTTGCGTGCGAGGTAGACCAGGATTGCATTCGAGTCGCTCAAAACCACGTCGCCGTCTTCGATCACCGGCACTTCGCCAAACGGATTCAGAGCAAGGTGCGCTGGCTTGCGGTTGTCGCCAGCCGCCATATTGAGCTCGATCGTGGTGAACGGTAGGTCGAGCAGCGTCAGGAACAGCTTGACGCGATGCCCGTGACCGGACAGCAGGGTCGTGTGCAGTCGGATGGGCTGGGCGGGCTTGGGCGAGGACATGAAGCGCTCCTTGAAAGCAGGGAATTGTGGTTAGTGCAGGTAGCTTATGCCTCGCCGAATGGTCTGAGAAGACGGATAATCGTGGTTACTCTATCCTCTCAAAGTGGACAATAGAATGGCTAGCGCGAGCGATGTGAACCTCAACCGGCTGGCGGTTTTTGTGGCGGTGATCGAGGCGGGTTCCTTGACGGCTGCCGCCGACCGGCTCGGGATCGCGAAGACCATGGTCAGCACGCATATGCAGCGGCTCGAGGCGGAAGTGGGGGCCAGTCTGCTTGTACGCACTACGCGGCGGATCAGCGTCACGGAGGCGGGCACGGCATTCTACGAAGCGAGCCGGCACATCCTGAGCATTGCCGACGAGGCGCTCCAGGCAGTCGAACAGGGCAGCGGCGCGTTGCGGGGGACGCTGCGTGTCGCCACGCCGGTCGATTACGGCACCATTGTGGTCGCACCCGTGCTGGTCGCGCTGCGGCAGCAGCATCCCGAGCTCAACATCGAACTTGTGTCGAACGACCGTCTGGTGAATCTGCTGGCGGAGGGGGGTGATGTCGCGATCCGGGTGGGACGGCTGGCTGATTCGAGCCATCGCGCGGTGAAGATCGCAAGCTACTCGCGCTGGCTGGTCGCCAGTCCTGAGTTTGTGGAGGCGTGGGGCACACCGTCTACGCCTGGGGCGCTGGCGGGGTTGCCGTATGTCGGCATGGCGGTGTTGGCCAAGCCGCTGACCGTCTCCTTGGAAAACGCCCGCGGCCGGAAGCAGACCGTGCGCTTTGGAGCGGGGTTTCTTGCGGATACCGCCCCGGCATGCCGGGCCGCGACGCTCGCGGGCGGCGGCGTCGCGGCGCTGACGGACTTTTCGATTGGCGAGGATGTCGCAGCGGGGCGGCTGGTTCGTCTGCTGCCGGAGTGGTCAACGCCGGCAGCAGGCATTCACGCGCTGTTCCCGTCGGCGCGGTATCCGGCGCCCAAGGTGCGCGTGTTTATCGATGCGCTCAAGGCGCATCTCGGTACCGTTCCGTGACGGCGCGAGTTTTCGCACGCCTGGTCGACGCATTGATGTCGATCACCCGGCCGGCGCGGCCATCTGCAGCAAAACCCAGCGCCATGCCCGCCTGCGTGCCGCCGGTCACCGAGCACACGACGCCGGTTACGAACCGCCGCGCATTCACTGCCAGTCCGTCGCGACGTCATCCGGGTCGACCAGCGTCAGTCCTGAGGCCGGCAGCGGCAGCGCGGTCTTGTAGCGCACCTGTTTGAGCGCAAAGCTCGAGCGGATGTTGGAGACGCCCGGTATTTTCGTCAGATGTTCGAGGATGAAACGCTCAAGCGTCGGCATGTCCGGCATCACCACGCGCAGCAGATAGTCGGCATCGCCCGTCATCAGATAGCACTCCATCACCTCAGGCCGCTCCGAGATGGCCTGCTCAAAGCGCTGCAGCGCGTCCTCCACCTGCTTCTCCAGACTCACCTGAATAAACACGTTGATCCGCAGCCCCAAAGGCTCGGGATTGAGCAACGTCACCTGCTGCTTGAACAGGCCAAGCTTTTCGAGCGCACGCACCCGGTTAAAGCAGGGCGTAGGCGACAGGTTGACCGCACGCGCCAGCTCGGCATTGGTGATGCGGGCGTTTTGCTGCAACTGGCTGAGGATCCCGATATCGATGCGGTCGAGCCGTTTCGGCGGCGTTGTCATAGATGAAAGATTCCGGAAATTGAGGCGAATACAGAATAAATACACTATCGCCGTCAGGAATGACAAGCAAATGAGAGGCATATTTTGCAGATTGATGGTTACCATGGAGTCATTCGTTTTTGAACCAGATGCCTCCTTGCAGGAGTGATGCCATGACGGATTTGTCGAGCGGTGCATTGCAGTTGGGCGCTCTTGAGCGGGGTCGGCAAGACAGCGATCCCGAGGAAACAGCCGAGTGGCTGGAGGCGTTGGATGCGGTCGTGGCGCACGTCGGCCGGGAGCGGGCTCAGTTCCTGTTCGACCGGCTTGCGGCACATGCGCAGTCACTGGGCGTCGACTCGCCCGGCGCGCGTGTCACCCCCTACGTCAACACGATCGCATTCGACCAGCAGCCGTGTTACCCGGGCAATCTCGAACTTGAGGAGCGGCTCGCGGCAGCGCTGCGCTGGAATGCGCTCGCTATGGTGGTGCGAGCCAACAAGGCGTACGGCGAACTCGGTGGGCACATTGCGAGTTATGCGTCGGCGGCGGATCTGTTTGAGGTGGGCTTCAATCACTTCTTCCAGGCGGCTGCCTCGGACGCAGGCGAGGGCACCGGCGGCGATCTCGTCTACTTTCAGCCGCACTCGTCGCCGGGCGTGTATGCGCGAGCGTATCTCGAAGGATTCCTCAACGAAGAGAACCTGCAGCACTACCGGCGCGAAATCGCCGGGCCGGGTTTGTGTTCGTATCCGCATCCGTGGCTGATGCCGGATTTCTGGCAGTTTCCGACCGGCTCGATGGGCATTGGGCCGATCAACTCGATCTATCAGGCGCGCTTCATGCGCTATTTGCAGAACCGCGGCCTGGCGCAAACGGAAGGCCGCAAGGTGTGGGGCTTTTTCGGCGATGGCGAAATGGACGAGCCGGAATCGATGGGCGCGTTGTCGCTCGCCGCGCGCGAAGGGCTCGACAATCTCGTGTTCGTGATCAACTGCAACCTGCAGCGGCTCGACGGCCCGGTGCGCAGCAACGGCCGCATCGTCGACGAACTGGAGGCTCACTTCAGCGGTGCCGGCTGGAACGTGATCAAGGTGGTGTGGGGTTCGGACTGGGACGCGCTGTTTGCGCGGGATCGCACCGGAGCTTTGGCGCGAGCCTTCGCGCACACGGTGGATGGCCAGTTCCAGACCTTTTCGGCGAATGACGGCACCTACAACCGCGAGCGCTTCTTTGGTCAGAACGCCGAACTGGCGGCGCTGGCCGCGCAACTGAGCGATGAGGAGATCGACCGGCTGCGCCGCGGCGGCCACGACGTGCGCAAGCTGCATGCGGCGTACGCGAAAGCGCTGGCGCATCGCGGCCAGCCCACGGTGATCCTTGCGAAGACCATGAAGGGCTTCGGCATGGGCACATCGGGGCAGGGCAGGATGACGACCCACCAGCAAAAGAAGCTCGATTTCGACGACCTGAAGGCATTCCGAGATCGCTTCCGCCTGCCGCTCTCGGACACGGACGTCGAGCAGGTCAAGTTTTACAAGCCAGCAGAAAACAGCCCGGAAATGCAGTACCTGCATGCACGCCGGGCTGCCTTGGGAGGCTATCTGCCCAGAAGGCGGAGAGTCGCGGCGAAGGGCCTGACCGTTCCTTCGCTGCACACCTGGGGGCAATTCGCGCTGGATGCGAATGGACGGGAGATGTCCACAACGATGGCGCTGGTGCGGATGCTTACCGCGCTGTTGAAGGATGGAGAAATCGGCCAGCGCGTGGTACCGATTGTCGCCGACGAGGCGCGTACCTTCGGCATGGCGAACATGTTCCGTCAGGTTGGCATCTATTCGCCGCACGGGCAGTTGTATGAGCCCGAAGACCTTGGATCGATGCTGTATTACCGTGAGGACACCAAAGGACAGATTCTCGAAGAGGGAATCTCGGAGGCGGGCGCGGTATCCTCATGGATCGCGGCGGCGACCTCGTATAGCGTTCACAACCTGCCGATGCTGCCGTTTTACATCTACTACTCGATGTTCGGTTTTCAGCGGATCGGCGACATTATCTGGGCCGCTGCCGATCAACGTGCACGTGGCTTCCTGATTGGCGCCACCTCAGGCAAGACGACGCTGGGCGGTGAGGGCTTGCAACATCAGGACGGCACTAGCCATCTCGCCGCATCGACGATTCCGAATTGCCGTGCCTACGATCCGGCGTTCGCCTATGAAGTGGCGGCGATTGTCGATGAGGGTATGCGTGAGATGGTTGAGCAGCAGCGCGATGTGTTCTATTACGTCACGGTGATGAACGAGAACTATGCGCAGCCTTCGGTGCCCGAGGGCGATTTGCAGCGAGTACGCGAAGGGATACTGAAGGGGATTTATCCGCTGCGTTCTGACGCGGGCGAAGCGGAGGCGGTTGAAGCCACTGAGGCGGCGAGTGTGCAACTGCTCGGTGCTGGGGCGATTCTCGGCGAGGTGATCGCCGCAAAGAAAATGCTGAAGGACAATTGGGGCGTCGACGCAGCGGTCTGGAGCGTGACGAGCTTTACCGAGTTGCAGCGTGATGGAATGGCGGCTGAGCGGATTTCCAGGCTTGGTGAGGCTGGTGCTGTGCCGTATGTCACGTCGGCGCTCGGTGCGTCGAAGGGGCCTGTGATTGCCGCCACCGACTATGTGCGGGCAGTGCCGGAGCTGATTCGGGCTTACGTCCCGCGACGGTATGTAACGCTTGGCACCGATGGCTTTGGGCGCAGCGATACACGGGCCGCACTGCGGGAATTCTTCGAGGTGGATCGGGCGTCGATTGTGATTGCGGCGTTGAAGGCGTTGGTCGATGAGGGAGAGCTCGAGGCTGCGGTGCATGCGGAGGCAGTGGCGCGATATGGAAGAAGCAGCCGCGACAGTGGGGCGTCCTGGGAGCGGTGAGCGCGACAGGCCGTCATCCGAGCCCGGCCGCTTGTGCGATCAGCAGCAACCCTGACCCGACGACGACCGCGCCGATGGCTCGCGCCACGCGTTCGCCGGCCGGTGTGAGACGTTCGACCGTGACGGCTGCGGTGACGGCCGCCATCGCGCGCAAGTCCATGACGCCCATGACGAGCAGGATTGCCGTCAGACCGGCGCAGCAACAACCGCAGTTGAGGCCGAGACGCAGGCCGTGTTGCCAGGCCACAGCGGCGTTCGACGGCAACGTAAGTCCGCACCCTGACACCTTGCGGCAGCAAGCAAGATGACGCGCCTTCCATGTCGTTAACTGGAGTGCGCCGGCGGCGACGACGACCACGGCGGCCGCGGCCGGAGCAGCGCGCGCCAGCGCCGGCCATTGCATTTCGAACGCCGCGACCACCACGCCGAGAGCAAAGGCGGCCACGCCGAACGCGCTCCATACCAGGAAGTATGCGAGGCCGATTACTGCGGTCGGCCAGGTGAGACGCGTTGCGCCTGCCCTGCCTAAGGCCTCACGATAGCGCCACAACATGGGCGTGAGGGTTGGCAGCATCATGGCGACCATCATCATGACCCACATGCCGAGGAACGACGCTGCGAGGTCCAGCCACGTCTGTCCGCACATGCGCGTCCATGCCAGCGACATCGTCCAGCCGCCGGGCATCGGCATGCGGCCCATTGACGACATGGACGCGCTCCAGACGATCGTCGCTACTGCGCTGGCGGTGAAGAGCAGCGCAGCGATGCCGAAAAAGACGCACTGCGAAGCGCGTCCGGAAACCCTGCGTCGTGACATCACCTGTCTCCTTGCGCGGTAACCATACCCACGACCCGGCTTAGCGCTGGTCGTACTCATCATGACGGCGCCACCAGATGCCGGTCTCGTTGCGCCCTTTGGGCGCGCGGTCGAGCCACGGATACATGCCCCAGATGCCTTCTACGCCACGGGCATAAGCGGAATACGTGTGGTAGATCACGCCATCCTCGAGCACGAACGCACTCATGCCGGGCCTGTCGCGTGAATACGTGAGCGAGTCGGTCCCGCAGGTGGCTGCGAGCCCGGTAACGGGCTCTGGAGTCGGCGTCGCGTCCATCGCGTGGCCGCCGCGCTGGTAGTTATATTCGACGCTCCCCTCGCGCTGTTGCGCCTCGGTGAAGGCGATGTTGAAATCGAAGTTGAAGTCACCGCCGTGCGAAGAGGCCCACGGAAACGTCCATCCCATCCGGCTACGGTATTCCAGCAGTTTCGCGAGCGGCGCCCGCGATACCGGTAACAGCGTGACGTCGTGATTCGCCAGATGGACGACATAACCGTCGAACCCGTCCGCGATCGACGAGCAGGAGGGGCACCCCGCTTGGTAGTCGGGCCCGAACATGAAGTGGTAGACGAGGAGCTGCGAGCGTCCTCTGAAGAGGTCTGCCAGCGAGCCATTCCCCTGCTCGGTTTCGAATCGGTATGCCTTGTCGACCCGAACCCACGGCAGCGCCTGCCGTTGCCGCGCCACTTCGTCGCTGCGCCGTGTGAGGTCCTTCTCTGCCTTGAGCAGTTCGAGACGCGCTGCGAGCCATTCTTCGCGTGTCCCGCTTTGGTGTGTCGTAGCCATGCTTTCGCTCTCCTTAGGTGTCCTGCGTCGTTCGCTCAATTCCCGATACGACGAATGATTGGTGGGTCGTGATAGATTAGTTGCGGGGCCTCGAACGGTGGGAGTGACAAGTGTGGCGGGATTCAAATAGGTGATGGACTCGCTAATCGCGGCCGCGGCGCGTGCGCTTGCAGCGGGGGACCCACTCGGCGCACTGAAGCGCGTCGCCTTGCGCGACGACCCGCCTGCGCTCGCGTTGCGAGGCATCGCGATGGCGCAGCTCGGCGATCTGGTGCGGGCGAAGGCCTTGTTACGAAGTGCGGCGCGCGCCTTCGGTTCGAAGGAGGCGGTGGCCCGCGCGCGATGTGTCGTTGCTGAGGCCGAAATCGCGCTTGCCTCACGCGACCTGAGCTGGTCTGCGAAGGCACTAGAGGCAGCGCAGGCGACGCTCGAAGTCCATGGCGATCATGTCAACGCCGCGCATGCGCGGTATCTCGAGGTCCGGCGTCAGCTTCTTATCGGCCGCCTCGACGAGACCGAGCGTACGCTCGCCGGGCTCGACCCCGCGCCCTTGCCGCCCGCGTTGAGAGCGGCTCACGAGCTGGCCGTGGCGGGCGTCGCGTTGCGCCGCCTGCAGACGAAGACCGCGCGCGCTGCGCTCGTGCGGGCCGCACATGCCGCCAGTCAGGCGGGCATTCCCGCGCTGACGGCCGAGGTCGAAAGCGCCTCCCTTGTCCTCAACACGCCCGCGGCGCGTCTGATTGCGCGTGGCGAGGCACGGCTGCTGCTGCTCGAGGAGGTTGAGGCGTTATTCGCGTCGAAGCTACTGATCGTCGACGCTTGTCGTCAGGTCGTGCGTGATGCCCACACCGTCGTCTCGCTCGCAAGGCGGCCTGTCCTGTTCGTGATCGCACGCGCGCTAGCCGAAGCGTGGCCGGCAGACGTGCCGAGGGACGCACTCGTCGAGCGGGCATTCCGGGCGAAGCGCGCCGATGAATCGCATCGCGCGCGCCTGCGGGTCGAAGTAGGGCGACTTCGTACCGTGCTGGCGACGTTGGCCGGCGTGGAGGCGACGCAGCGAGGGTTTGTGCTGGTGCCGCGCTGCGCTGAGCAGGTTGTCGCGCTGGAGCGGCCCGTCGAAGGGGAACATGCGGGGGTGCTGGCCTTGCTCGCCGACGGCGAGTCGTGGTCGAGTTCGGGCCTCGCGCTGGCGCTGGGCGCCAGTCAGCGCACCGTCCAGCGGGCACTCGATTCGCTGGCCGGGGCAAGCAAGGTGCAGCCGTTCGGTCACGGGCGGGCACGCCGCTGGGTGGCTTCGCCCGTGCCGGGATTCGCGACGACCTTGTTACTCCCCGTTCCACTGCCGGGTGAGTAGGATAGAGGCATGAATCGTTGACTGCTGAGGCCCCCACCCCGGCTCTTTCCTTAACTTGGTCCCCAAGGTGGAAACATGAATCGATCAGCGGCCGAAATCGTCGGTGAATATGGACCCTTTCCGGGTGTCGACAAGGTGGCCGGCGTCACCTATGACGGTCAGCAAGTCTGGATTGCCGCCGGAGACAAGCTGAATGCCTTCGATCCGGCGAGCGGGGAGACGTTGCGGACGATTGAAGTGTCTGCGGATGCAGGCACGGCCTTCGACGGGCAGCACCTGTTTCAGATCGCCGAGGAACGTATCCAGAAGATCGATCCGAAGACCGGTCGTGTGCTCGCCACGATCCCTGCCCCCGGCGGTGGCGGCGATTCGGGCCTGACGTGGGCCGAAGGCTCGCTGTGGGTAGGGCAGTACCGGGACCGGAAGATTCACCAGATCGACCCCGCTACAGGGGCGATTCTTCGCACCATTGAGTCCAACCGGTTTGTCACCGGGGTGACCTGGGTCGACGGGGAACTCTGGCACGGCACCTGGGAAGCTGAGCAGAGCGAGTTGCGGCGAATCGATCCTCAAAGCGGTAAGGTTCTGGAGAGGCTTGAGATGCCGCCCGGCGTAATCGTGTCGGGGCTCGAGTCCGATGGCGCCGATCAATTCTTCTGCGGCGGCGGGACGAGCGGCAAGGTGAGGGCCGTGCGCCGGCCCAGAGGGGACGCTGCAGCGCGCGGAAGCTCCGGGAGTTCCGAGGACTCCACGAGCGAGTAACCGAAGCGGGCGTGTCCGGGATCGGAGAGGGGGCCGCGCCTTCGAAGGCGCGGCCCTTCAGTCAGCCGCGCTACAGGGACCAACCCAGCTCCGCGATCGTATGCATCAGTCCATTGCGTGAGACCAGCACTCGATCCGCACGGCGGTCCCCGGTCCAGACGGATTGTTGTCGATCCGGATGGCGAAGTCATGAAGATCCGCGACAGCCGCAACGATACTCAAGCCGAGGCCGGAGCCGGGCAAATGACGGGTGCGCTCGCTGCGGTAAGCGGGCTTCAATACGAACGCGCGTTCCTGTTCGGGAATACCCGGCCCGTCGTCCGTGACGGTGAGTTCCGGGCCGCGCGCCCGCAGTGCCAGGCGGATCTGCACACGGCCGTTGTTGGCGGCGAACTTGACGGCGTTGTCCAGCAGGTTGCCGAATGCCTCGAACAGCAGCGCGCGATCGCCGAGGATCGCAGGCGCATCCTCGACCTCTACCACCCAGCTAACCCCACGATCCTCCGCCACCGGTTCGTAAAGTTCGCTGACGTCCCGCACCAGCGCGCTCAGGTCCATGGATTCAAATCCGCCACGCCGCCGAACGGCACCGATCTCCGAGATGCGCAGCAACGCGCGAAACCGGTTGAGCAGGGCATCCGTCTCCGCACGCGCCTGATCGATCATCCGCCTGGCTTCGGCTTCGCTGACCGGGCGAGCGTCGTCCGCCACGTTGGCAAGAAGCGTGCGAACGTGAGCCAACGGCGTGCGCAGATCGTGTGCGATGCCGTCGCATGCACCTTTGACCTGTTCCATCAGTTGCTCGATCCTGTCGAGCATGTGATTGACCAGATGCGCGAGCATGTCGAGCTCGTCCTGACCTCCGGTGGGCAAACGCTGATTGATGTCGCCGTCGGCGATGCGCAAGGTGGCGCGCCGGATCGCTTGCACGCGCCGCATTTGTCGGATGCTGAGCAGCGCGCCCGTCGCAAAGCTGGCGATCAGGCAGAGCAATCCCCCGCCGATCAGGGTGCTGAGGATCGTCTTGCGGATCAGCAAGACGTGCGAAAGATCGCGGGCTATCACCAGACGGGTTCCGTCCGGCCAGCGATCAGCGAGCGCGCGTACCGCCGGCGCGCGGGTTTGGCCGGCCACCACCAAGCCGCCTTCGAGGGTGCGTTTGGAGGTGTCGGGCGGCAGGCCGTCGGGCAGCTTGAGAATGTCGCCGATCAGATAGCGCCCGTCAGGGGCGAACAGGCCGTAATAGTTCGTATGCATGTGCTCGTGCTCCATCCGCTGGCGAATGGCTTGCGGGAGGTGCTGGCTGTCGATCGACTTGAAATAGATCAGTTGCCATTGCATGAGCAGATCGTTGTCCAGCTCCATTTTGGTGGTCACCGACCAGCCCATGAGACCCACCAGCACGATCAACGAGAGCGCAAAAATGGCGGCATAGATCGACAGCCACCGGAAGGTCGTGCTGTGCCAGTGGCGCTCGTTGTTCGTTGACGCGCGAGCGGAGAGAGAGGCGCCCAGGTGTTGATCAGATGAGTTCATTGATGGACCGAAGTGAATAGGCTGGCGACCTGCCAGTTGGCCCCGAGCCCGGCAGGGTGATCGCTAGCGGTTGCTTGAATGCGTTACCGCGTCGCCGGGATGCCATCTCGCTTCGGCGGGAATTGCCGGTATGGGCGGCAAGATTCGGATCGCAATTGATCTGCGAATTATTGTATGACCATCAGCCATTGATCACAATCCAGACGAGCGGTCTGTACGTCCCCCTTGGGCCAGGTCGGGAAAGACGCCTGCGAGATCTTCTTTGGCGGCGCGTTTGACAACCTGCTCGCGTCTTTAGCGCGGCGTTGCCACGAATCTCGTCAGTCCGAAGGTGCTGGGGAAAACCGGCGGTGCTGCCTGACGGCCTTGACGCTTGATTGCGCCTCAAATCAGTATTTCTCCGGCTGCATGGATTCAAGTAACATACCGCCCATGCACATTGTCAGACGGGAATACAAACATGGCAGCGGAAATGGAATTGGTGCGGCCCGAGACGCTGCGTCATCAGGTCGAACACGTGCTGCGGCAAGCGATCATGTCCGGGCGCTTTGCGCCCGGGGCGCGCCTGATCGAGCGTGAACTGTGCGAGTCGTTGAGCGTCAGCCGAACTTCGGTGCGCGAAGCACTGCGCCGGCTCGAGGCTGAAAAGCTGGTGCGCATCGTGCCGCACAAGGGGCCGACCGTCGCCGTGATTTCAAAGCAGGAAGCGGCCGAATTATATGCAATCCGCGGCTTGCTGGAGGGATACGCCGCGGCTGAATTCACCCGTCACGCCAACGATGCGTCAATCGTACGATTCGGCGAAGGCG
Organism: Paraburkholderia sp.; assembly: GCA_049523075.1. GTDB lineage: Bacteria > Pseudomonadota > Gammaproteobacteria > Burkholderiales > Burkholderiaceae > Paraburkholderia. The sequence continues at coordinate 3,637 of JBEKNG010000009.1, read as the reverse complement.
CCCAGGCGTTGAAGGTCGCGGCACTGTCCGGCAATCAGGCAGCGGTGCTCAAAGCGAAGAGCGATCTCTACGACGTACTGCTGGACAACTGCGGCAACGGGCTGATCAAGGAAATGCTGAACAGCCTCTACTCGCGCGTCAATCTGCTGCGTGCGACCTCGCTCATGCACCCCGAGCGCTTGCCCGCCAGCCTGAAGGAGATCGACAAGCTCTATAAAGCCCTCAAGGCGCGCAATGCCGAGGCGGCGGAAGCTGCAGCGCGCTTGCACGTCGCCAATGCCGAGAAGGCTGCGATGCGGATGCTGGAAGCGGAGTAGGATCGCACGCCACGCGCAACCGTCTCCAATCGAGACCTCAGCGTTGCCGCACCAGCACTTCGTGCAGCGCATCGGAGAGCTGGCTCAAGATCGGCCTCAAACAGGAAAGAGATGTCATGGCACACCCCGAACAAGCCGGGCCCGTCACGCCAGCGGTCAGCGCTGGCATCCAGGCCGGCGTGACCCACGCGAGCGGTCCGCACGCCGCAGCGCGGCTCGACGCCGGCACGATTTCCGCGCGCCTTGATCGACTGCCGCCGACTCGAACCATCTGGAAGCTGGTCATTCTGCTTAGTCTTGGCTTTTTCTTTGAGCTCTACGACTTGCTGTACACCGGATACGTGGCGCCAGGCATCGTGAAGAGCGGCCTTTTGACTCCGACGACTCACGGCATATTTGGCACAACCGGTATTGCCAGCTTCATCGCCGTGCTTTTTGCGGGTCTTTTCATTGGCACCATCGCTTGCGGGTTCCTGGCCGACCGGTTTGGGAGGCGGGCCGTTTTCACTTATTCGTTGCTTTGGTATGTCGCTGCTAACGTGATAATGGCATTTCAATACACAGCGGCTGGCCTCAACTTTTGGCGATTTGTCGCCGGCATTGGTATCGGCGTGGAGCTTGTAACGATCGGCGCTTACATTTCGGAACTTGTTCCCAAACAGATTCGTGGCCGCGCTTTCGCCTGCGAGCAGGCGGTGGGTTTTGTCGCGGTGCCGGTGGTCGCGTTTCTGTCGTTTCTGCTGGTGCCGCGTGCGCCGTTCGGGTTCGACGGCTGGCGCTGGGTGGTGCTGATCGGCGCCCATGGTGCGCTGTTCGTCTGGTGGATCCGGCGTGCGCTACCTGAAAGCCCGCGCTGGCTTGCGCAACAGGGGCGGCTCGACGAAGCCGACCGCGTGATGAGCGCGCTCGAAGCGAAGGTGCGTAGCGAATATGGCCGCGAGTTGCCGTCGCCTGCGCCGCCGATGCCGGTCGCGCCGCGCGGCAACTTCCGCGACATGTGGGTGCCGCCCTATCGCGACCGCACGCTGATGATGACGATCTTCAACGTCTTTCAGACCGTCGGCTTCTACGGTTTCGCGAACTGGGTACCGACGCTGCTGATCAAGCAGGGCATTACCATCACGAACAGCCTGATGTATTCGAGCGTGATTGCACTGGCCGCGCCGATTGGACCGGTCATCGGCCTTTTTATTGGCGACCGCGTTGAGCGCAAAACGGTGATTGTCGTGATGGCCGGGGCGAATATCATCTGTGGACTGTGGTTTAGCCAGGTCGCGAACGTGGTGCTGCTGGTGAGCCTCGGCGTGTGTCTGACGCTGGCAAACAACATCATGTCGTACAGCTTCCATGCCTACCAGTCGGAGCTTTTCCCGACCAGTATCCGGGCGCGCGCGGTAGGCTTCGTCTACTCGTGGAGCCGCTTTTCGGCGATCTTCACCGCGTTTCTGATTGCTTCGGTGCTGAAGGGCTTCGGCACGACCGGCGTGTTCGTGTTGATCGCCGGTGCGATGCTGATCGTGATGCTCGCGATCGGTCTGATGGGGCCACGCACGAAGGGTCTCGAACTCGAAAAAATATCTAGATAGTCAATCGTGGAAGAAGTGGAGTGGGGCTCAGCTTGGTGCCAAACCCGGGGCCAGGCGTGAGTCGCCGCAGGAAAATGCGCGCGACAGGCAAACAGCGGTTGAAGCTCGGGACAACGGATCCGCAACAGAGTCGCCAAGACTCGAACACCAGCTTCCTGGATGCCTCGAGGTATCCAAACGTATAAGCGCACTATGTCTACGTAGAACTGCATCGACCGTTCGTAGAATGGTTTTCCTGGCGTCGTCCGTCTATCTTGAACCGTTCGTCCTGCTGCGCCAGTCCCGCACCTGGTCGGCTTAGGAATAGCGACGTTCGCACACCGTTTTTCGCAGAATCTTGAGAAGACATTTATGATCGGCTTACGTTATACCCGCAAGTCACGCGACGGTTTGCGTTTGATTTCGGTTGCGGCTGTCTTTGGTCTTGCTGGTATCTGTCACGCGCAATCCCCAGCAAAGGTTCAGGATACTGGCGTCGATGCGAATCTACCGTCCATCACAACGTGTGTCGCGTGTCACGGCGCACTGGGCGCAGGCACGGTAAGCGGCGGCCCGCGACTTGCGGGCAACGATCCGGACTATCTTGCGCATGCGCTCACAATGTTCAAGGCAGGCACGCGCGCGAGCGACGCGATGCAAGCGGTAGCGCGCAACCTTTCCGATAGCGATATACACAAGTTGGCGTTGTTCTTTTCACAGCAAAATCCGCCGCTTGCCGTGGGAGCGGCTCCGCCGTCGCAGAGTCTGGTGATCGCCGGAGAGCAACTCGCCGAGACGGGTGCTGGACCCGACGTCGCGGCCTGCTTCAGCTGTCACGCGGCGGGTGGCAAAGGCGCGCGCTTTCCGGGCATCGCCGGCGAGCCGGCGCCGTTTGTCGTCGCACGGTTACACGAATTTCAGGCACGCGCGAAGGGGAAAATGCCGGCGCCAGGATCCATGACGGCGGTCGCGGCGAAGCTGAGCGACACGCAGATTGAAGAGGCCGCGGCTTACCTTTCGGTAACCAGACCTTGAGGCCTGACAGCGTCAGTAAGCGGCTTTATCCCAGCGACCGAGCGCGTCCCCGTTGCCAACGCTCGAAGCGCGTCGCGGGAAGTGCAAATGGAACTGCGTGGCCACCGCGTCGCTCTCGACGGCTGCGCTGCCACCATGCAGTTCCATAATGGTCCGTACAATCGCAAGCCCCAGGCCGGTCGAGCCGGACGAATTGCTGCGTGATTCGTCGACGCGGTAGAAGCGGTCGAAGAGTCGCCCCAGATGCTCTGGCAGGATCGGCGTGCCGGGGTTGGCGACCGTGACCGTTATTCCCTCCGGCGTCTCGTTTGCCGTGAGCGTTACCGCGTCGCCTCGCGGTGTATAGCGCAGCGCGTTTGCGAGCAGATTGCTGACTGCGCGGCGGAACAGATCGACGTCCGCATGCAACTGGCCGCTCGCCGTCACCTGAATCGTAATGCCCGCATCGTCCGCGATGCCTTCGAAGTATTCGGCCACGCGCTGCAGTTCGTCCCGCACCGGAAAGTCGGTCGCCGTCGTCACGTATTGCGGATTGTCTGCGCGGGCGAGAAACAGAACGTTTTCGACCATCCGCGAGAGCCGCTCGCACTCTTCGATATTCGACACCAGCAAGGCCTGATATTCGTCGGTCGAGCGCGGACGCGCGAGCGCCACTTCGCTAGCCCCGCGCATGTTGCCAAGCGGCGTGCGCAGGTCGTGCGCGAGGTCGGCGGTGAATTT
>JBEKNG010000008.1:0-21919 GCA_049523075.1 Paraburkholderia sp. | reverse complement strand
GCACCTGTGGCAGGAACAACTCACCTCGGGCCGAGGTTGGATCGCGCTTGCGCTGGTGGTGTTCTCCACGTGGCGTCCGGGGCGTCTTTTGATCGGCGCGTTGCTGTTCGGTGCCGTGACCGGTCTGCAGTTCTACGCTCAGGCGATTGGTGTACCCGTGCCGACGCAATTCCTCGCGATGCTGCCGTATGTCGCGACGATCGTGGTGCTGGTGCTGATCTCCAGGAATCCGAACACGATCCGCCTGAATGCGCCTGCTTCACTTGGCAAGCCCTTTTTTGCGGCGGGTTAGCCGACCCAACGCGGCATGCATTACCTATACAAGCTGGCTAAACGATCTGAACGAATCAATCACACGACAGGAGAAAACATGAAGAGAAGAAATCTGCTGACCGCCGCGGCAATGGGGGCTGTTTCGCTCAGCCTTGGCGTAACGCTGTCGCAAACCGCGCAGGCTGCAGACGTGCCAGGCGTCGCGTTTGTGTACCTCGGCAACCCAGGGGACGCTGGCTGGACCTACGCGCACGACCAGGGCTCGAAGGAAGTCGAAGCGAAGTTCGGCAACAAGATCAAGATCACACGCGTGGAGAACGTGCCGGAATCGGCGGATTCGGAGCGCGTGTTTCGCGATCTGGCGAACAAGGGCAACAAGATCATCATCGGTTCGAGCTTCGGCTACCAGGATTTCGAACTGAAGGTTGCAAAGGATTTCCCGGACACGGTGTTCCTGCACGCGACCGGCTACAAGAAAGCGCCGAACTTCGGCACCTATGATGTGCGCATGTATCAGGGCGCGTATCTGGCAGGCGTCGCGGCGGGCTACGTGACGAAGACCAACACGCTCGGTTTTGTCGCGTCGGTGCCGATTCCTGAGGTGGTCCGCAACATCAACGCGTACACGCTCGGCGCGCGTTCGGTGAATCCGAAGATTCACACCAAGGTCATCTGGATCAATAGCTGGTTCGATCCGGGCAAGGAAAAGCAGGCGGCGGAAACGCTGATCGGCCAGGGCGCCGACGTGTTGCTGCAGAACACCGATTCGAGCGCCACGCTGGCAACGGCTTCGGAAAAGCATGTGCATGCGTTCGGCTGGGATTCGGACATGAAGAAGTTCGGCCCTGACGCGCATCTGGGTTCGGTGGTGGGCAACTGGGGCGTGTACTACACCGCGGTGGTCCAGCAGGTATTGGACGGCAAATGGAAGAACGATCCGGTGTGGTGGGGCATTCCGCAGAAGGCTGTCAGTCTGGATGACCTGAACACCTCGGCGATTCCGGCTAACGCGCAGAAGGATGTCGAGGCGAAGCGCGAGCAACTCGCCAGCGGCAAGTGGGATGTGTTCACGGGTCCGATCAAGGATCAGGCTGGCGAGGTGAAGGTGCCGGCCGGCAAGACGCTGACCGATCCGGAACTGCAGCGTATCAACTGGTATGTGGACGGCGTCGACGGCGCGCTGCCGAAGTAACGGCCGCGCGTTGCCCGGCGACGGCAGGGGTGACTGCCGCTCGTGCGTGCCGGCTTGGCGCATGTGAGGGGCGGTAAGCGCCGGTCAACGCGAACAATCGACCAGGCGGCGATTTAATAGCCGCTGCTTTTAAGGGCTGCGTCCTCGTGGACGCAGCTTTTTTTGTTATTCGATACGCAGACCGACCTTGATGGTCACCTGCCAGAACGCGACCTTGTCGTCTTCGATCTGGCCCCGCGTTTCAGTCACTTCAAACCAATGTAGATTACGCAGGGTTTTGGACGCTTTTTCAACGGCGGTGCGAATCGCATCGTCGCTCGACTTGGTCGATGAGCCGGTCAACTCGATCTGCTTGTAGACGTGGTCTTTCATCATCTTCTCCTTCTTTTTCAGGTTCGTGAAAAAAGTATAGGCAATCGTGCCCCATACGCACTGCTGGGTCATGGTGCACGTCGCGTGCCTGACGCGTCCGGATGAAGCGCAGGCTAACGTCTTGATAACCTGCTAAAATAACAGGTTGTTCGCCGCAAATTCATTCAAAGGACGCGCCGTGCTGTCTACCGCAAATATCACCATGCAATTCGGGCCCAAGCCCCTCTTCGAGAACATCTCGGTCAAATTCGGGGGAGGGAACCGCTATGGCCTGATTGGTGCGAATGGCTGCGGCAAATCCACCTTCATGAAGATTCTGGGCAGCGATCTGGAACCGAGCTCCGGCAACGTGATGCTCGAACCAAACGTGCGCCTGGGTAAGCTGCGCCAGGACCAGTTCGCGTACGAAGACGTGCGCGTGCTCGACGTCGTGATGATGGGTCACACGGAAATGTGGAACGCCATGACCGAACGGGACGCGATCTACGCGAACCCGGACGCGACGGACGACGACTACATGCATGCGGCTGAACTCGAAGCAAAGTTCGCCGAGTACGACGGCTACACGGCCGAAGCGCGTGCGGGCGAACTGCTGCTCGGCATCGGCATTGCGATCGAAGACCACAATGGCCCGATGAGCAACGTGGCGCCGGGCTGGAAGCTGCGCGTGCTGCTCGCGCAGGCACTGTTCTCCAAGCCAGACGTGCTGCTGCTGGACGAGCCGACCAATAACCTGGACATCAACTCGATCCGTTGGCTGGAAGACATGCTCAACCAGTACAACTCGACGATGATCATCATCTCGCACGATCGACACTTCCTGAACCAGGTTTGCACGCACATGGCAGACATGGACTACGGCACGCTGAAGGTCTACCCGGGCAACTACGACGACTACATGCTGGCCAGCACGCAGGCCCGTGAGCGTCAGCAGAACGCCAACGCCAAGGCGAAGGAACGCGTCGCCGACCTGCAGGACTTCGTGCGCCGCTTCTCGGCCAACAAGTCGAAGGCCCGTCAGGCTACCAGCCGCCTGAAGATGATCGACAAGATCAAGATCGAGGAATTCAAGCCTTCGTCGCGGCAGAATCCGTTCATCCGCTTCGAATACGAGAAGAAGCTGCATAACATCGCGGTGGTGGCGGACACCATCACGAAGAGGTACGACCGCACGATTTTCACCAACTTCAGCATCAGCGTGCAGCCGGGCGAACGTATCGCCATCATCGGCCAGAACGGCGCCGGCAAGACCACACTGCTGCGTTCGTTGCACGGCGGCGTGAAGACGGACCACGGCACGGTCAAGTGGGCCGAAAATGCGAATATCGGCTACATGCCCCAAGACACGTACGAAGAGTTTCCAGACGACGTCACGCTGATGGACTGGATTGACGGCTACCGTAAGGAAGGCGACGACGAGCAGATGGTGCGCGGCACGCTGGGCCGTCTGCTGTTCAATGCAGACGATATCCGCAAGTCGGTGAAGGTGCTGTCCGGGGGCGAGAAGGGCCGCATGATCTGGGGCAAGCTGATGCTGGGCCGCCACAACGTGCTGCTGATGGACGAGCCGACCAACCACATGGACATGGAGTCAATCGAGTCGCTGCAGATCGCGCTCGACAAGTACGACGGCACGCTGATTTTCGTTTCGCACGACCGCGAGTTTGTCAGCGGGTTGGCGAACCGGATTATCGAGGTGCGTACAGATGGCACGCTGTATGACTTCGGTGGTAATTACGAGGACTTCCTGGCTAGCCAGGGCTTGCAGTAAGCCGCGGTTGCCCGCTTCATGATGTAGCCGCGTTGCGCCCATCCTGATCTTGAGGAGGGGCAACGCGGATCCCGCAGTAGTAACGCGATTCGATCGCGCTTCAATTCCTCCCTCGCTTTTCCTGCAGCACATCCCTCCAGCGCCTGGCCAACGTCCTCCTGTTTGTAGGCGCGCCGCTGTTTTCCACATTCGTATTCCCATTGCCATTGCTATTGCCATTGCCTGCCGACGAGCTCCGAGCAGCGAACACGGCACCTTCCGACTGCTGACGTTCTTGCGTCCTGTGCGTCCTCCGTTCGCGCACAAAATATGACAAATCCTCTGCGCTTTCCTTGGCCAGGATCAAATTTCGCCTGAGCCCTCGCTCGTAAAATCCTGCGTCGTACGCGTTCAAGTGCGTGGGTTGCGTGTTGCAACAGTGCAGTGGATTTCGGGGGTGGCTCAATGAAAAGCAGGCAAATATGATGAACAATGGAGTCCTTAACAAAAGGGTGTGGATACCTATCGGGGCCGCACTGGCCACGTGTCTTTCGGGATGCGGAAAGCTCGATGTGCTCGACCCGAAAGGTAGCATCGGCGTAGCCGAGAAGTCGCTGATCGGCACAGCGACGTTCACGATGCTCATCGTCGTCGTACCGGTCATCTTGATGACCCTCTGGTTTGCCTGGCACTACCGGGCCAGCAACCGCCATGCGACATACGCGCCAAAATGGGCGCATTCCACGGCGATCGAAGTGGTCATCTGGACAGTGCCATCCATCATCATCCTGTGTCTCGGGGTGCTGACCTGGAAGACCACGCACGAACTCGATCCGTACAAGCCCATCGAGTCGGCCGTCAAGCCTATCAACGTCGAGGTGGTGGCGCTCGACTGGAAATGGCTCTTCGTTTACCCGGATCTCGGCATTGCATCGGTCAATCAGCTGGCTTTCCCGGTGGGTACGCCAGTCAATTTCCTGATCACGTCGGACTCGGTCATGAACTCGTTTTTCATTCCGCAGTTGGGCAGCCAGATCTACGCCATGGCAGGCATGCAAACGCAGTTGCACCTGGTTGCGGACGAAGCGGGTGACTACGCCGGTATCTCGGCCAATTTCAGCGGCAAGGGCTTCTCCGACATGAAGTTCCGCGCGCTTGCCACTAGCCCCGAGCAGTTCAACGCGTGGGTGGAAAAGGTCAAGGTGTCGTCCGGCCGGCTCGACATGAACGAATACAGCTCGGTGGCGCAGCCAAGCGAGAAGGAGCCGGTGCACTATTTCTCATCGGTCGATTCGAAGCTGTTCCACAACATCATTGCGAAGTACAACGACGGCAATGTTCTCGATTTGCAGAACAGCAATTGCGGTACGAAGGGGTAACACATGTTCGGAAAACTGACACTTTCGGCGATTCCGTTCGATCAGCCCATCATCATGGGCGCGGGCGCCCTGATGGTGATCCTCGTCCTGGCTGCGCTGGGCGCGCTGACCTGGTTCGGCAAGTGGAAATGGTTGTGGAGCGAGTGGCTCACCAGCGTCGATCACAAGAAGATTGGTGTGATGTACATCGTGGTTGCGGTGCTGATGCTGCTGCGTGGTTTTGCCGACGCGGTCATGATGCGTCTGCAACTGGCGCTCGCCTATGATTCGCCGGGCTATCTGCCGCCGCATCACTACGATCAGATCTTTACGGCGCACGGCGTCATCATGATCTTCTTCATGGCGATGGCGTTGATGGTGGGCCTGTTCAACCTGATCGTGCCGCTGCAGATCGGTGTGCGTGACGTGGCGTTCCCGTTCCTCAACTCACTCTCTTTCTGGATGACTGCGATCAGCGCGATCCTGATCAACCTGTCGCTCGTCATCGGTGAATTTGCGCAGGTCGGCTGGCTTGCGTATCCGCCGCTATCCGAACTGCAGTTCAGTCCAGGCGTGGGGGTCGACTACTACATCTGGAGTCTGCAGTTGTCGGGCGTCGGCACGCTGATCACGGCCATCAACTTCTTCGTCACCATTATCCGGATGCGTGCACCTGGCATGTCGCTGATGAAGATGCCGGTGTTCACGTGGACCGCGCTGTGCTCGAACGTGCTGATCATGGCGACGTTCCCGATCCTGACGGTGACGCTCGCGCTGCTCGGTCTCGACCGTTACCTCGGCATGCACTTTTTTACGAATGATGGCGGCGGCAACGCGATGATGTACCTGAACCTGATCTGGGCATGGGGCCACCCCGAGGTCTACATTCTGGTTCTGCCGGCTTTTGGCATCTACTCGGAAGTCATCGCCACCTTTGCGAAGAAGCCGTTGTTCGGCTACCGGACGATGGTGTATGCAACGTGTGTGATCACGGTGCTGGCGTTCCTCGTCTGGCTGCATCACTTCTTCACGATGGGTTCCGGCGCGGACGTCAATGCATTCTTCGGCATTATGACCATGGTCATCGCTATCCCGACCGGCGTGAAGATATTCAACTGGCTGTTCACGATGTATCGCGGACGCCTTGAATTCACCACGCCGGTGCTGTGGACGATCGGTTTCATGATCACGTTTACGATCGGTGGCATGACCGGCGTGATGATGGCCATTCCCGGCGCTGACTTCGTGCTGCATAACAGCCTGTTTTTGATCGCCCACTTCCACAACGCCATCATCGGCGGCGTGGTGTTCGGGTATCTGGCCGGCGTCCACTACTGGTTCCCGAAGGTCTTCGGCGTCAAGCTAAACGAGAAACTGGGCAAGGCCGCGTTCTGGCTCTGGTTCGTCGGCTTTTACGTGTCGTTCATGCCGCTCTATGTGCTCGGCTTCATGGGCATGACGCGACGTCTGAATCACTATGACAATCCGGCATGGCATCCGTGGCTGATCTTCGCTGCATGTGGCGTGGTGTTCATCGCACTTGGCGTGGTCTGCCAGGTTCTGCAGGTGGTTGTGAGCGTGCGCAATCGCAAGCTGCCCGAGTACCGCGACGTGACCGGCGATCCGTGGGATGGCCGTACGCTGGAATGGGCCACGTCGTCGCCGCCGCCGATCTACAACTTCGCGACCATCCCGGTGGTGCATGAACTCGATGCATTCACGCATATGAAGGAAACGGGGCAAGGCCTCGGCAAGGAGGTGGTGTACCGCGACATTCATATGCCGTCGAATACCAGCGCAGGCTTCTTCGTCGGCATCTTTAGCCTGCTGCTGGGCTTTGCGGGGGTCTGGCATATCACGTGGCTCGCGGTCGTGGCGCTGGTCGCCATCATGGCGACGGCGATCGGTCGCAGCTTCGGCGACAACGACGGCTATTTCATCCCAGCCGAAACGGTGCGTCGGACTGAAGAGAACAACGGCATGGCGAGTCAAGAGAAGCGGGGCGACGTGTTCGCAGCTGCGGAGGTCAACTGATGTCACAGAGCACTCATATCGCCGCACTGGGCGAACGGGACAGCGAACACGCGCCATCTCATTCGGTATTCGGGTTCTGGCTTTATCTGATGACCGACTGCGTGCTGTTTGCGTCGCTATTCGCGGTGTTCGCCGTGATGGCACACCAGTTCGCGGGCGGCCCGTCAGGCAAGGACCTGTTCGACATTCCCCGTGTCGCGCTGGAAACCGCCGTGCTGCTCCTGAGCAGTATCACCTATGGTTTTGCGATGCTCGGCGCGCATAAGCGCAAGTCGGGTGTCGTGCTGAGCTGGCTGGCCATGACGTTCGTGCTGGGTCTGGCGTTTCTGTGGTTCGAAATGCAGGAGTTTTTGCACCTGATCGCCGAGGGTGCCGGGCCGAGCCGCAGCGCGTTTTTCTCGTCGTTCTTCACGCTGGTCGGCACACACGGTTTGCACGTGACGGTGGGACTCATCTGGATGGTCGTGCTGGCCGTGCAGATCGTCCTCAAGCCTGAAATGTCCGAGCGCGAGATTACACGCCTCGCATGCCTGAGTCTCTTCTGGCACTTTCTGGATATCGTGTGGATCTGCGTGTTTACCTTTGTCTATCTTGGGAGCGTGCTCTAAATGGCTCATACGCAATCGCTTCACGAAGAAGAGGCACACGGCAGCGCGCTCGGCTATATCTTTGGGTTTGTCCTTGCCGTGCTGCTGACGGCCGCATCGTTTGGGTTCGTGATGGGCGGTATGCTGGCCCCGCAATCGGCCATGGTTGTGTTGGCCGTGCTGGCCTTCGTGCAGATCGTCGTTCATCTGGTGTTCTTTCTGCACCTGAATACGTCGTCTGGTCAGCGCTGGAACGTGACGGAGCTGTACTATACGGCGGTGGCCGCGATTGTTCTGATCGGCGGCACGATGTGGGTGATGCACAACGTCAGCATGAACATGATGTCGCGGTAAGTCTGCTGCGCGTCGGATTAAAGTGCACACGCCACACCGGGTTGTTGCTGGCCCGGGTGGCGCGACCTCCTGTCGCAGGTCGTTGGACGTTTTTGCCAGGTTGACGCGGGTCAACCCGGCGAGGGTGCGGACCTTCCACAATTCCCTGGAACCTTTTCAACGACCGGGGAATACCATGAAGAACAAAACAAAAAGCGGCCTCGAGGCCGCAGTAATCGCATCGTGCCTGCTGGGTATGGGTCTGACCATGTCACAGGTGCGCGCGGCGGACGATGACGAGATGAGCGGCATCCACGCGGGCGACGTGCTCGTGCGCCTGCGGGCCATCAGCATCATTCCGAACGTGTCCACAAGCAACACCTTGTCGGCGCTGAATGTCGGTGTCAACAATGCGAGCGTGCCGGAACTGGATCTGACCTACATGATTCGCGACTATCTCGGCGTCGAGCTGATTCTCGGGACGTCGCGCCATCAGGTGACGTCGAGCCTTGGCAACCTGGGCGGCGTGAATGTATTGCCGCCCACGCTATTGCTCCAGTATCACTCAACCATCAGGGCCGCATCCGGCCGTACCTGGGCGCGGGCGTGAACTACACGTATTTCTACAACAACGGTCTGAATGCCGGCGGTCAGCCGATTCCCATTACGAACCACAGCGTCGGACCGGCCGTGCAGGGGGGCGTCGATGTCCAGGTGACTAAACGGGTGTTCGTCAATGCCGACATCAAGAAGATCTGGATGAGAACGGACGCGTCGCTCGGCAGTGCATCGCTGGGCCGGCTGGATATCGATCCGGTCGTGGTGGGGCTCGGCGTCGGCACGCGCTTCCAAGAAAAAAACGCCGGGTTTCCCGGCGTTTTTTATTCAGCCTCTGATTCGCGCAAACTCCCGTCAGACGGCCAGTCTGGTCGTCAAAGCTTGTCGTTCTTGAACCGCATCGCTGTCCCTTCCTGTTCGATGCGTACCCACACCGCGCGCTTTTCCTCATCGGTCAGGAAGACCCAGTTCGATACCTCGGTTGCCGTGCGTCCGCAGCCCTTGCAGACCTCATCGAAGAGGGTGGAGCAGACGCCGATGCAGGGGCTGTCAGGAAGAGCGTGGAGATTCGAAGCCATTCAAAACCTTGGGACGGGACGCAGGAAAGTGTCGCTATGTTAACCGATGCGGGCATTTGCCTCGGCCGAGGCGGTTAACCGTTGCGGGCGCTCGCCTCGGCCGAGGCGGCTGGATGCCATTGTAAAAAATTGCTTACAAAGCGACTTCGCTGCCTGTCGATTTAGTCGGACCAACAACGGACTGATGTCGCTCCGACGCCGCACAGCATGCCGCAATAGCCCGGCGCCAAAGCGAATCCGCTCGAATCAGGCAGCGCGGGTGTGAAAGCCATTCGAAGGCTATCGCGTCGTGTCCAGTCCGGTCGCGCTCGTTACCGCACGCGCGACGACTCGCTAAAACCGCCGCGAAATCCGCCAATCCGATTCAACGTAGGCACCCGTGTTTTTTTCCGGGTGGACATGAGGCAGTAACCCGCTAAAATTGCGCGCAATTTTGTATCCGCGCGTCAAGCTGGCGTGCTCGCGCAAGCCATTCACGCTGTACCCTTTGCGCGACAGCCTGGCATTTTTTTTGAAGCGCGCAATAATTAGTGGTAGTTTTCGGGTTTTTCAGGGGAGCCGCAGGCGGTGCGCTGCGGCGCGTGGAGTGCACGGTCGGCTGTGGCCGACGGGATCGGAGAACGGGATGAAAAAACTGGTAGTGCGCCAACTGGCGACGCTGATGCTGTGCGCCACGCCGTGGCTGACGGCGGCCGCAAAAGATACGCAATTGAATGTGTATAACTGGTCCGACTATATCGCCAAGGACACCATCCCGAACTTCACCAAGCAGACCGGCGTTCAGGTCAAATACGACAACTACGATAGCGACGACACGCTGCAGGCCAAATTGCTCGCCGGCAGTTCGGGCTATGACATCGTGGTGCCGACCAGCAATTACGCCGGCAAGCAGATTGCCGCGGGCATTTTTGCCCCGCTGGACAAATCGAAGCTGCCCAATCAGAAATACCTGGACCCGTCGCTGATGGCGCTCGTCGCCGGCGCCGATCCGGGCAACAAATACGCCGATCCGTGGGCCTATGGCACGACGGGTCTCGGATACAACGTCACGAAGGTCCAGCAGATCCTCGGCAAGGACGTCCCGCTCAACAACTGGGACATTCTGTTCAAGCCCGAGTACATTTCGAAGCTGAAGGCGTGCGGCGTCTCGGTACTCGACGCGCCTGACCAGATGTTTGCGGCGGCGCTGCACTACATCGGCAAGGATCCAATGAGCACGAACCCGGCCGACTACCGCGCCGCGCTCGAGATGATGAAGAAGATCCGCCCGTACATCACGCAGTTCAACTCGTCGGGTTACATCAACGATCTGGTCGGCGGCGATGTCTGCTTCGCGTACGGCTGGTCGGGCGACGTGGTGATCGCGAAGCATCGTGCGATCGAAGCGAAGAAGCCGTACAAGATCGAGTATTACATTCCGAAGGGCGGTGCACCGGTCTGGTTTGACGTGATGGCGATTCCGAAGGACGCGAAGAACAAGGAAGCCGCGCTCGAGTGGATCAACTACATCGAGACGCCACAGGTCCACGCCGCGATCACCAACGAGGTCTACTACCCGAGCGCGAACCTCGAATCGCGGAAGTATGTCGACAAGGACGTGGCAAACGATCCAGCTGTCTACCCGCCGCCCGACGTCATCAAGACGCTGTTCCTGCTGAAGCCGCTGCCCCCGGAAATCCAGCGTCTGCAGACGCGGCTGTGGACTGAATTCAAGTCCGGCCGCTAAAGCTTGCGGCTTGAATGGTCGATAGCAAGGCATGTTAAATCAAGCCCCCGGTGTTCACCGGGGGCTTTGTTCGTCAAACGCGGGAGTGAAGTAGCAAATCATGAGCAGTGACCAGTCGGGTGCGCTGGCAGGGGCCGGCACGCCGCCCCCGGGCAGCTATGCCGTTGCGAACGATGCAGCGGAAAACTTCGTGCAGATTGTCGATGTCGTCAAGAAGTTCGGCGAGACGGTCGCGGTCAAGCAGGTGAACCTGTCCGTGAAGAAGGGCGAGCTGTTCGCTCTGCTCGGCAGTTCGGGCTGCGGCAAGTCGACGCTGTTGCGGATGCTGGCGGGCCTCGAGAGCGTGACCTCGGGCAAGATCCTTATCGACGGCGAGGACCTCGCGCAGATGCCGCCGTATCGCCGGCCGGTCAACATGATGTTCCAGTCGTATGCGCTGTTTCCGCACATGACGGTGGAGGCGAACGTCGCCTTCGGCCTGAAGCAGGAAGGCGTGCCGAAGGCGGAACTGAAGGAGCGCGTGCAGTCGGTGCTGGACCTCGTGCAGATGGGACGCTTTGCCAAACGCAAGCCGCATCAGTTGTCGGGCGGCCAGCAGCAGCGCGTGGCCCTCGCGCGCAGCCTGATCAAGCGGCCCAAGCTGCTGCTGCTCGACGAACCGATGTCCGCGCTCGACAAGCAGATCCGTCAACGCACGCAGATCGAGCTGGTCAACATTCTGGACAAGGTCGGCGTCACCTGCATCATGGTGACGCACGATCAGGAAGAGGCGATGACGATGGCCGGCCGGCTCGCGGTGATGAGCGAAGGCGAGATCATCCAGCTCGGCACGCCGCATGAAGTGTACGAGTATCCGAACAGCCGTTTTTCGGCCGAGTTCATCGGTTCGACCAACCTTTTCGACGGTAACGTGGTCGAGGACGAGCCGGATCACATCTTCGTCGAGACGCCCGATCTGCCGGTTCGCCTGTATGTGAACCATGGCATTACTGGACCGCTCGGCATGCCGCTGACGATCTCCGTGCGGCCCGAGCGCATCGCGCTCACACGCAAGCCGCCGGAAGGCGCGTACAACTGGGGCAAGGGCGTTGTGACGAATATTGCCTATATGGGCGGCTATTCGCTGTATCACGTGAAGCTCCCGGGCGGCAAGACGGTGGTGGCGAACGTCACGAGTCTGGCGCTCTCCGAGATCGACCCGCCGACCTGGGGCGATGAAGTCTACTTGCGCTGGAGTGCTTCCGCGGGAGTGGTGCTGACGTCATGAAAAGAGCGCTGAGTTCTTTCGCGTCCTGGCCCGTGCGGCGCTTCGGCCTGACGGGCCGCACCGCCGTGGTGGCCGGACCGTTCATCTGGCTGCTGCTGTTTTTCCTGGTGCCGTTCCTGCTGGTTGTGAAGATCAGCTTTGCCGACATGCAGCTCGGCGTTCCGCCGTACACGGAGCTGACCAGCTTCCAGGATGGCGTGGTTCACATTGCGCTTGACCTGTCGCACTATGCGTTCCTGCTGACCGACAGCCTGTACTTTGCGACGTATGTGAATTCGGTGGTGGTGGCGGCGGTGTCGACGCTGCTGTGTCTGCTGCTCGGCTACCCGATGGCGTATTACATTGCGCGCTCGAATCCGGCCACTCGCAACATTTTGATGATGGCGGTGATGCTGCCGTTCTGGACGTCGTTCCTGATTCGCGTGTACGCATGGATCGGCATTCTGAAGAATAACGGCCTGCTGAATAATTTTCTGATGTCGATTGGCCTGATTCACACGCCGATCGAGTTGTACCACACGAATACCGCGGTTTATATCGGCATGGTGTATTCGTACCTGCCGTTTCTCGTGATGCCGCTGTATGCGCACCTTGTGAAGATGGACATCACCTTGCTGGAAGCGGCCTATGACCTCGGCGCGAAGCCGTGGAAGGCGTTCTGGCAGATTACGTTGCCGCTGTCGAAAAACGGCATTATCGCGGGCTGTTTGCTGGTCTTCATCCCGGCGGTGGGGGAGTACGTGATTCCGGAATTGCTGGGCGGGGCGAACACGTTGATGATTGGCCGGGTGATGTGGAATGAGTTCTTCGACAACGCCGACTGGCCGATGGCCTCCGCGGTGACGTGCGCGATGGTGCTGCTGCTGCTGGTGCCGATGGCGCTCTTCCAGTACGCGCAGGCGAAGGCGTTGGAGGAGCGACGCTAATGAAGCCGAATCGCGTTTTGCAGATCATTGCGCTTGGTATTGGGTTTCTGTTTTTGTATATCCCGATTGTCAGCCTGGTGGTGTATTCGTTTAACGAGTCGCAACTGGTGACGGTGTGGACGCATTTTTCGACGCGCTGGTACGCCGCGCTGCTGGACGATGACGAGCTGATTGCAGCGGCGTGGTTGTCGTTGCGGATTGGCTTGATGACGGCGTTTGCGTCGGTGTTTATCGGCACGTGGGCTGGATTTGTGCTGGCGCGGATGGGGCGGTTTCGCGGTTTCACCTTGTACACAGGCATGATCAATGCGCCGTTGGTGATTCCCGAAGTGATTCAGGGGATTTCGCTGCTGCTGCTGTTCATCGAGATGGCGAAGTGGCTCGGATGGCCGGCTGGACGTGGGGTGTTCACGATCTGGATCGGGCATGTGATGCTGTGTATTTCTTATGTGGCGATTATTGTGCAGTCTCGTGTGCGGGAGTTGCATCCTTCGCTTGAGGAGGCGGCTCTTGATCTTGGGGCGACGCCGTTACGGGTGTTTTTCTTTATTACGTTGCCGTTGATTTCGCAGGCCCTTGTTGCTGGGTGGCTTTTGTCGTTTACTTTGTCTATCGACGATCTTGTGTTGTCTGCGTTTTTGTCGGGGCCTGGGTCTACTACGTTGCCGCTAGTTGTTTTCTCGCGCGTGCGGCTTGGGTTGAATCCCGAGATGAATGCTTTAGCTACGCTGTTTATTGCTGTTGTTACAGTCGGCGTGATTGTTGGGAATCATTTTATGCAGCGGAGTGAGAGGAAGAGGATGGCCATGGCGGTTTGATTTTTTTTGCCTGTGCGGCGGTTTGGTGGTTGTTCTTGTGGTGTTGGTCTCGCCTTGCTTTCTTGGTGGTCTGTTCGTGTTGGCTTTGTTTTTCTGGGACGTTGGCCTTTCCTTGTATTGTTATCGGTCTATTAGGTTCGCCCCTGTGCGGGGCGGCACCTACTTTCTTTGCCGCCGCAAAGAAAGTAGGCAAAGAAAGCGGGCTTCACACCGCTAGCTTGTAGGTGTCCGTCTCGGTTATGAACCGGTAACGGCCCAAGACGAGACCTGCCCTCGCACAACTCACGTTAGTGACAAAGCAGTCATCCGTTCCAGCGTTGCGCTGCGCGCCCCGCCGTCGGGTATAGCTCCTTCTGCATGTTCTACAGGATGCCTAAGGTTTCTGGGCGAAAGATTCTTTAGACGCCAAATCGCCGCCGGTTCCTGCCTCGCCTGGCAAACCCGCTCCCCGAAGAAAGCGCCGCCACGCTAGCCGTCCTCCGTCCTCCGTCCTCCCGCGTCACGCGGCTGTTCCGAAGTCACCGTCTTCCCAGACGGACCGATCCAGGACGCACGCAGTGCGGAGTGGGGTGGATGAGCCCTGTGTCACTAGCGCGGGAAATTCGAGGGCAGGTCTTGTCTTCGCACCACTAACGGTTACGTACAGAGGTGGACACTTATAGGCTAGCGGTGCGAGCCCGCTTTCTTTGCCTACTTTCTTTGCGGCGGCAAAGAAAGTAGGTGCCGCCCCGCACGGGGGCGAAGCTGATAGACCGATAACAAAGCAAGGAGAGGCCAACGCCGTAGGCAAACTACCAAGGCCAGCGCCAACAAACCAAAAACAAAACAAAGGCCAACGCCGCAGGCAAACCTCCCAAAGCGCCCCGCAGGCAAAAAAACCTCAAGCCTTATACCCCATCCTCACCCCACCCCAATGCCTGCCATCAATAAAGACCGGCGCAGAAGCATCTTTCATCAGCACAAACTCCCCACCTCCCATATCGCGCCGATACGTCTGCAACAAAAACGGCTTGGTATGAGTAGCAGCAGCGAGCCCCGTCCGATCATCGAACACGCGTCGATTCCGACAATTCGCCGCGTTCCAAATCGGATCATCGCGCTGTGGCAGAGAAAACTTCTTGTTGTGCGTCGGTAAATACCCCCGCGCGTCGACCGCGGCACAAAACGCCACCCGCGGATCAAGTCCCAACAAAGGCTCCTGCACCGCAGGTAACACCCGATCCGTAAACGCAGTAAACCGCGTCATGAATTGCGGCGGATTCGTCCCCGGAACCGGTACATACGTTTGGTCGAACAGGTCCGCTATCGTCACCTCGCCACTCGCCAGCGCACGCTCAAACATCTTCCCAATTCTTGCCGCCGTCTGTTGCACCGCTTCGATAAACCGCGTATCCGTCGTCTCCACGCCCGTGGCCGCAGTCAACTCGATCAGCGTCTCCGATACGGCCAGCAAATTGCCCAACCGGTCCTTCGCCTGCACGAAGTTCTGGCTCGAATCCTCCACGCCGCTCGCCATCTCCAGCACCTGCGCTTCCAACCCCATGCACTGACTCTCGATTTCCCCCGTCAACGTCGCAATCTGTCCCGCCTCTGCGTTGAGTTGCGTAATCGCTTCCCCCGTCGAATGCACCACCTCGCCAATCCTGCGCGTGCCTTCCCGTACCCGATGCGCCCGCGCCGTATTCGCCGACCCCTCGTTGGTCAATTGTTCCGTCTGCTGGGTCAACTGCGCCAAGGTGGTCTCGATCTGGCCGGTCGCCTGCGCCGTCTTCGCTGACAGGTTCTTCACCTCAGCCGCGACCACCGCGAAACTCTTGCCGGAGTCGCCCGCCCGGGCGGCTTCGATTGCCGCGTTGAGTGCCAGCAGGTGGGTCTGGCGTGCAATCAGCGAAATCTCCTCGGAGACCCTGCTCACGTGCGCCAGCGCAGTCCGTAGCGCGCCGATGTGACTCTCGATCACCGTCACGCCCTCGACGAGGCCGTGGATGTCCTTGAGCGACGCCTCCAGCGTCTGCTGCGACTCCTGGACGCCGCCGGCAACTGTGGTCGTCACATCGCGCATTTCGCGCGCGGCCGTCGCGATCCGGCGGTTACCGGCCATCGTCTGGGCCGCGGCATCGCGTAGCGAGCGGCACACCTGGGCCTGGCGCTGCACGCGCGCGGCCACTTCCTCGACGTGGCCCGACACGTCGCAGATCTCAATGCCTAATTTGCCCGCCTGCGCGGCAATATCTCCGACGATCGACGGTGTCCGGCCCACCCGGCGAAAGCTGAAGCGCGTCATGAGTGTCTCCTGGATGGCGAGGTTCGGCACGGTCATCCAGGTCGGATGCCGCGTCTTCTCGCTGTGTTGACGGCATCCTGGCGTGCGACTTGATACGGGGTATCCCGAGGTCGATATGATGTGGGTCTCGGCACCGGATCGTCGATCCCGCCCCCGGCACGCCGGGAAACTGCTACCGTCCATCGCCTGACTGATTATGATCGAAGCTTTTGAGTGCGTTGCCGGCTGGCAGCAGCTCTACCAGTTGTGGGAACTGATCGTAATGGCCTGCAAGTTTCTGTGGGATGTATTGCGCCTGCTAGGGGGCGGGGGCTGAACATGCGCACGCGTCACCGGAGACGCGCACATTCCCGCGGTGCTCGTGCAGCATCTATCACCGCCTTCTGCGAGCGCATAAGCATCACAGCGCCTTCGCATATTTCGCATGAATCGCGCATAAAAAAACAGGCTCCATGAGGGAGCCTGTTTTCAGGGGTGTTTCGCACATCAGCGCATTGGCGCCCGGCGCATCAGCACGCGGTACATCAGCACGCGGCGCCGGACGGCATGACGAATGGGGCGATCACGTATCGCTCCAGCCGCCAGAGTCATCGTTGCCCATATCGACACCGCCGCCGCTGCTGCCGTCGTCCCAGTTGTTCGAACCCTGGCCGAAATCGAGACCGCCGCCATCGTTATTATTGTCACTGTTATCGCCACGACGGCGCGTTTCATCGTCCTCAACGATCACTTCGCGCTCGCGGCCCGAATTGAGCGCCTCGCCGAGCAGCACGCCGGTCAAGAGACCGCCCATGCCGCCGCCGAAACCGCCGCCGCCTTGCTGCACGATAACCTGCGGCTGTTGCTGTGGCGCGTAAGGATAGGGCGCTTGCGGCGGATTGCCGAAACGCTCGGCCTCGCGTGCGTACGCGGAATCGCCCATGCCGGCCGGCGCGGCCGCATACGGGTCGGGGCGGCCCTCAGCGCGCGCCTTGAGGCTGGCGACACGTTGTTCCAGTTCGTCGAGCTGATACGGCGGCACTGGATTCTTGCTGTTCGACAGCGCTTCGACGAGACTGCGCAACTGGTCTTCGGTCCCTTCGACTTCCCTCGCCAGCGCCTCGTGTCCCACTGCGGAGGAAAGCTTCACGTCGAGCTTCAGCGAACGCACTGCGTTCAGCAGGTCGGTGGCGCGCTTGAGCTGGGCGCGGCGATCGTCGTCGGCACGCGAATCCTCCTGCGTGCGGGCACGGCGCAGCGTCCAGCGTAGAACCAGCGCAATCGCGCCGATCAGCACGATGATGCCGATCCACATGCCCATGGACGGACCATGCCGCTCAGGGACCTGCGGCGCCATCGCCGACTGCTGCTGCACGGAACCGGTGTTCTGTTGCGCGAATGGATTGCTGCTGTGGCCCGTCGCTACGCCGCCGCGTTCCGCGTCGCGACGGATGCGCGCTTCGGTCTGCGCGAAGCGTGTTGCGTCGGTGAAGCGGATTTGCGGGTCGAGCGTCTTGGCCTGCTGGATCTGCGCGAGTGCGTCGCCGGAGCGGCCTTCGCGATCCAGCACCTGGGCGTAGAGGTAGTGCGCGCGCGCGTTGTCCGGATGCGCCTGCAGCACTTCGGTCAAGCCGGCGTCGGCCTGCTGCCAGTTGCCCTGAGCCATCGCCGATTCGATCTGCTGGGCGGTCGGCACGGCGAAGGCCGCGCCGGACACCAGCATCAGCGACGCGAACAGGGCTGCGAGAAATTTTTTCATGTGTCGGACCGGACGGCTTGACGCCCGTCTCCATGTCAATCGATTCTCCGGTGTGACACGCAGCGCCGCACGGGTCGCCAGCGCTGCGTCACCTCCGGTGTACTACCTCACTACGTGTTACTGCGCCGGCGTGTTCAACTGCTTCTTCAACGCGTCAAGGCGGTCTTCAACCGAGGGGCCGCGATTTAGATCGGCGAGCTTGTCATCGAGCGCCTTGCCGCTTTTCACGTCGGCGGAATTCAAGCGCGCATCGGAGCGTGCATTCGACAACGCGACCTTGTCTTCGAGCTTCTGGAAATCCTCGGAAAGATTGCGCCCTCCGATGCCGCCCAGCGCGGTCGCCGCGACATCCTTGGCTTGCGCGATCTGCTGCTTGGCCTGCAGGATGTTGGAACGGGCGTTCAGGTCGTTGCGACGGCCACGCATGTCCTCGATCTGCCCTTTCAACTGATCGACCGACGGCTCGAGCGTGGCGAGTTCTTTCGCGAGCGCATCGCGCTCTGCCTCTGCAGTGGCTTGTGCACCGAGCGCTTCCCGGGCGAGCGCTTCGTCGCCCGATTGCAGCGCGCGCTTCGCGCCGTCTTCGTACTTCTTCGCCTTGTCGGCGGCAACGTCGCGCTTGCTTTGCTGAGTGGCGACCTGCGCCTGGATCTCGATCAGCGAGTTCTCCGCCTTGGCGATGCTCTGGTCGAGCTCGCGTACGATCTGGCGCGAATCGCGCGACGGATCTTGCACGGAATCGGCAGCGTCGTTCAGGAGACCTTTAAGCGTGCGCGAGATGCTGTCAATTAGCGACATGAATACCTCCGTAGAATGAAATCGGCGCTGAGTACCTGGCGCGTTCAACCACTTGTGACGACTAGTTTACGCTGCCGCGCGCGGTATTGCGCAGGCAACCGGTGCGGAAGTCGGGGCTTGCGCGCCAATTGCAATAGCGATATCGCAAATTGTTTGGCGACTGCATTGCGTCTGCGTGTCAAGCGCAAGCCAGGCGGGCTCAGCAGCTGGCGGATATTACACCACGGAATCTCTTAAAACCGCCTTAAAGCGTCGCTTCCTGCGAGTTTCAAACGTCGATTCCTGCGATACTCCAGCGCAATATTTCAACGTATGCGACATGTTGACGCGAAATGCATCGAAGAGGGTGCGGGTTGGGCGAAGCGGGGTGCCCGCATATGCATAGTGTTGCTGGCGGACGAGACCTTACAGTCGCGAAAGTATCGTTCCGGCAACTCCAATCGCCCTGCGCACCTCGCCACGTGCCTGAAGATCAGGAATCAGGAATGGCTCAGGCGAAGCGACCATCTTCTGCAGTGGGGTCGTTGCGCGAGTCGTCCTCATCGGGCGTGGGGGCGATGCGCACACGGCGGCGCGGAGCAAGCGACGCAGCGGGCGCCGCGACGGGCGGTGTATTGGCCTGGGGGAGAGTCTGCGGTTGAGGCGCGATCATCGCCGCTTTGGCTGCAGCCACGCGCGCCACTGCCTCCTCATTCGCCATGGCCTGTTCTTCTTCAGGCGTGCGCACCAGCGCCGCGAGCACGTCGGCCGGCAGCAGCGGTTCGTGCGCGGCTTGCGGCTCGCTTGCCGCGGCGCTGTGAGCCCCCTTCTTCAGCACGGCCGGCAGGGCTGCGCGAGCGTCGCGGGTGCCGCGCGCGACCCGTTCCAGTGCCTCGTTGAGGGCATCCGGTTCGCGTGGCGCGCGCATCCTGTCGACGATGCTCGCCGCCTTCACCGGTTCGCTGGTCGCACCGAAATTCAGCACCGCGCGTCGCATCAGCTCGCTGACGCTAATGCCGAGTTCTTCTGCGCTAGCGGTAATTGCGCGTTTCTGGGCGGGTGTCACGAATACGACGATGCGTTCGCTGGGCTTGTTCATAGTCTGCTCGCATACTTGTTGGCGTCGAACGGCTGATTTTGCGCGCGGCCGCGCTTTCCCCGCGCGACGAGTCCATCATAAGGCGAGTTGCCCCGATGCGAAACGGGCGGTGCATGAAAATCCCGTGACATCAAAGGCTTGGGCCGCTTCTGGCTGAGTTTTCCACAGGCCTGTCAACAATTTCTGTTGATAACCTGCGACGGCCCGCGTAGCAAGGCGGAAGCGGGTTTCGGGGAAACCCCGCCAAGGAATTCTTACAAAAAAATCGTCTTGGGCCCCGCGCGATTTCTTTAAAATGCGCTGTTACGTTGCGCCGGGACCCGTCTGGGCGGGACCCTATCCGGGCGCCGTGGGGCCAGCCGGGGGCGTTAGGCCGCGCGGTATTAGCCGCCCGCAGAGAGGCGTGGAGTCAAGCGCCAACTATTCGAGTCATGCCAATCATCAAACGACCGCAATCCTCAAATTCTCCGGGTGGTGAAGACCGGGATCCCTACCACCGCAACCCTGGACGCAACGACGCTTCGCGCGACGAGCCGCGCCGCCGTTCGCTGGGCGCGCGGATCGCGCTGACCTTCGTCGGCCTGCTGGCGACCATTGCGGTCGTCGGTGCGCTGATCCTCGGCTATGCGCTCGTCGTGATGGGGCCGCAACTGCCGTCGCTCGACGCGCTCACCGATTACCGCCCGAAGGTGCCGCTGCGCGTCTATACCGCAGATCACGTGCTGATCGGTGAATTCGGCGAAGAGCGGCGCAATCTCGTGCGCTTCCAGGATATTCCGGACCAGATGAAGAAAGCGGTGCTCGCGATTGAGGACTATCGCTTCTACGAGCACGGCGGCGTCGACTTCGTTGGCATTCTGCGTGCGGGCTCTACCGACCTGCTGCACGGTGGCGCGTCGCAAGGCGCAAGCACGATTACGATGCAGGTGGCGCGCAACTTCTTCCTCTCGAGTGAGAAGACCTACACACGCAAGATCTACGAAATGCTGCTCGCATACAAGATCGAGCGTGCGTTGACGAAGGACCAGATCCTCGAGCTGTACATGAACCAGATCTATCTGGGTGAGCGCGCGTACGGTTTTTCGGCGGCGGCGCGCGTGTATTTCGGCAAGGATCTGAAAGATCTTTCGCTTGCCGAATGCGCGATGCTCGCAGGGCTGCCGAAGGCGCCGTCGGCGTATAACCCGGTGGTCAATCCGAAGCGCGCGAAGATCCGTCAGGAATACATCCTGAAGCGCATGCTCGAGCTGAAATACATCACCCAGGACCAGTACGACGCGGCGGTCAAGGAAGAGATTCACACCAAGAACCCCGGCAATGAATACAGCGTCCACGCCGAGTATGTAGCGGAAATGGTCCGCCAGATGATGTACGCGCAGTACAAGGACGAGACCTATACGCGCGGTCTGAACGTGATCACCACGGTCGACTCCGCGGATCAGGACGCCGCGTACCATGCGGTGCGCAAGGGCGTGATGGACTACGAGCGCCGCCACGGGTACCGCGGGCCGGAAGGCTATGTTGACTTGCCGCCGCCCGGCGATGACCGCGATCAGGCAATCGACGATGCCCTGACCGATCACCCGGATAACGGCGAGATCGTCGCGGCCGTGGTGACTGCGGCAGGCCCGAAGGAAGTGACGGCGCAGTTCCTCGACGGCACCGAGGCGACCATCAATGGTGACGGCCTGCGCTTCGTGACCACCGCGCTGAGCGCGCGTGCCACGGCTGCGCAGCGTATCAAGCCGGGTTCGATCATCCGTGTCGTAGCGGACGACCAGGGCAACTGGCAGATCACGCAATTGCCGCAGGTGGAAGGCGCATTGGTGTCGCTGACGCCGCAGGACGGGGCGATTCGCGCGCTGATCGGTGGCTTCGACTTCAACAAGAACAAATTCAACCACGTGACCCAGGCCTGGCGTCAACCCGGTTCGAGCTTCAAGCCGTTCATCTATTCGGCTGCGCTCGACAAGGGACTGGGACCGGCGACGATCATCAACGACGCGCCGCTGTACTTCCCGCCGAGCTCGCCTGGCGGCGACCCCTGGGAGCCGAAGGACGATGACCAGCCGGACGGCCCAATGCCGATGCGGGTCGCGTTGGAGAAATCGAAGAACCTTGTGTCGATTCGCATCCTGTCGTTCATTGGCACGAAGTACGGGCAGGACTTCGTTACACAGCGTTTTGGTTTCGACGCTGACAAGACGCCGCCGTATCTGCCGATGGCGCTCGGTGCGGGGCTCGTCACG
>JBEKNG010000007.1:0-22589 GCA_049523075.1 Paraburkholderia sp. | reverse complement strand
CCGCTGTGAGTCCCGGTTAATTCAAGCTTCATGCGGAGCGCCCTCGTCTGATTTTCCCGCTGCGCGCTTTCGCGCAGCGAGTCTGCAAGCCGTCTTTCAATCTCCCTTCACTTACGCGTCCACATGCGCGGCCTTTTTTCTCCACTTCGGGGGAAAGCCTTTTCTCTGATTCCCATCCAATGGGAAATCGATTTTTGAAATCTGAGAACGTTCTGGCATCCTCACCTCATCGTTATTCGTCGAGTGGTGGTGGACGTGAACGCGGAACCGAATGTCACCGGTGCAGAACGTGTGCTGCTCGTCCTCGCAGCGCTGGCCAGTCATGGCAAAGCGCTGTCCGTCCGCGACCTGCAGTCCATCACCGGACTCGCGCAAAGCACTCTCTACCGGCAGATCGCGCTGCTCAAGCGCTGGGGTTTCGTCGCGGAAAACGCCGGCCACTATGCCCCCGGACCAATTAGCCTGCAGCTCGCGCTTGGCTTCGACGTCAATTCGCTGCTGGTCGAAGCGAGCCGCAGCGAAATGCAGGTGCTGGCGCGGGTCTCGCAAGAGAGTATCGGCCTCGTCGTCGCGGTGAAGAATCAGGTGATGTGCCTCGAAATGGTCGAGAGCCAACATTCGTTGCGCTGCTCGTTCGAAAAGGGGCGAGCCGTGCCGTTGAAAGCCGGCGCCTCAGCTAAATCCCTGCTCGCTTTTATGAACGACAAGACCCGCACCGAAGTGCTCGACAGCACGTTCGGACATGACGCGACAGGACGTGCCGTACTCGAAGCCGAGCTGGCATGCATCCGCGCCCAAGGTTACGCCGTCAGCGACAGCGAAGTCGATCCGGGCGTATGGGGTGTGAGCGCGCCGATCTTCCATCGCGCTGGACGCGCGGCGGCCTGCAGTGCCTCGATCACGCTGATGGCGCCGTCGACTCGTGCCGCCGGCCACGAAAGCCAGTTTATCGACGGGGCGTTACGTACGGCCCGCGCCATTTCCGAGCATCTGCAATCCGAATGATCTGAATCCGCATGATTTGCCCAATTCCGAATTGATCTCGTCTGGGCCCTTTTCTGGAGCTTCGCCATGAAACTGCAACGCCTGTTCTCTCTCACCTGCCTGACGCTCGCTGTCACGTTTGCCGGCTTCTCCGGCACCGCCTCGGCGCAAGGCGCCAACGTGCTGCAAGTGGCCACCGATGCCACCTTCCCGCCGATGGAATTTACCGAAAACGGCGCGCGTACCGGCTTCGACATCGACATGATGAATGCGCTGGCGAAGGCGATGGGCAAGACCGTGCAGTGGACCGATATCGACTTCAAAGGGCTGATTCCCGGTCTGATTGCCCACCGCTTCGATGCCGCGATCTCGGCGATCTACATCACCGACGATCGCGCCAAGGTGGTCGACTTCACCGATCCGTACTACGCCGGCGGCCTCGTCGCACTGGTGAAAAGCGATTCGCCGATCAAGGCGCTAACCGACCTGAATGGCAAGAAGGTCTCGGTGCAGGTGGGCACGAAATCGGTCAACTTCCTGCGCGACAACTACCCGCAAGTGCAGCGCGTCGAGGTCGAGAAGAACCAGGAAATGTTCGATCTGGTCGGGATCGGTCGGGCCGATGCTGCCGTCACCGGCAAGCCTGCGGCGTATCAGCTGGCCAAGACGCGCGGCGGGTTTCGCGTGATCAGCCAGCAGCTCACCACGGAGCAATACGGCATTGCCGTGCGCAAGGATGAGCCTGAACTGAAGACCGCGTTGAATACCGCGCTCGCGAAGATCAAGGCCGACGGGACCTACGCGGCGATTGTCCACAAGTGGTTCGGCGCTGACGCGCAATAACCCGCTGAGTCAGACAGATGGAACTCGATTTTTCGCCGGTCATTGCCGGCTGGACCGACATCGCACACGGCGCGCTCGTCACGGTGGAAGTGACCGCCGCAGCGCTCGCGCTGAGTTGTGTGCTCGGACTCCTGATCGGCATTGGCCGTCTCACGCCGAAACGCCGCGTGCTGTACGGTTTTTGCACGGCTTACCTGACGTTCTTCCGCGGCACACCGTTGCTCGTGCAACTGTTTCTGCTGTTCTTCGGCTTGCCGCAGTTCGGCATCCTGTTGCCGGCGTTCGTGTGCGGCGTGCTGGGGCTGGGACTGTACTCGGCCGCGTATGTCTCGGAGATCGTGCGTGGAGCGATTCAGTCGGTGGACCGCGGGCAGATGGAAGCGGCGCGTTCAATCGGTATGTCCTCGGGCCAGGCGATGCGCGCCATCATTCTGCCGCAGGCCGTGGTGCGGATGATTCCGCCGCTCGGCAATGAATTTATTGCGCTGATCAAGAACTCGGCGCTGGTTTCCCTGCTGACGATCGATGATCTGATGCACGAAGGTCAGAAAATCATCAGCGTGTCGTATCGGTCGCTTGAGGTGTACCTGGCCATTGCGCTGATCTATCTCGTGCTGACCCAGGCGACCAATTACGCACTGCATCGCGTCGAGCGTCGTTTGCGGGTAGGAGGCATGGTGCAATGAGCAACGCATCGCAACCCATCGTCCAGATTCGTGGGCTAACCAAATCGTTCGGTGCGCACGTCGTCTTGAACGGCATCGATTTCGACATTCAGCCGCAACAGGTGGTGGTCGTGATCGGGCCGAGCGGCTCGGGCAAGAGCACTTTCCTGCGTTGCTGCAACGGCCTCGAGCAGGCTGAAGGCGGAACCGTGGATATCTGCGGCCACCGCCTCGTGGATCAGGGCGTCATGCTGAAAGAGCGCTCGCTCAACGCGCTGCGCACCGAAGTCGGCATGGTGTTCCAGTCGTTCAATCTGTTTCCGCATCTGTCGGTATTGCATAACATTACCGTGGGCCCGCGCATGCTGCGCGGCGCAAGCAAGGCCGACGCCGAAACCGCAGCGATGGTGCTGCTCGAGAAGGTAGGTCTCGCGCACAAGGCCCATGTGATGCCCGCAAGTCTCTCGGGGGGCCAGAAGCAGCGCGTGGCGATTGCCCGGGCGCTTGCCATGCAGCCGCGCGTGATGCTGTTCGACGAACCCACCTCGGCACTCGACCCGGAACTGGTCGGCGAAGTACTGCAGGTCATGAAGCTGCTGGCGAGCGAAGGCATGACGATGGTGGTCGTCACGCACGAAATGGGCTTTGCCAAGGAAGTCGCCGGCGTCGTGGTAGTGATGGATGGCGGCGTGATCGTCGAAGCCGGACCACCTTCGGAGATCTTTTCGGCGCCGACGCAACCCCGTACGCGTGCCTTTTTGCAGGCGGTGTTGTCGCGAGCATGAGAGTTCCGTTCGACGAAAAGGTGTGGAGCGGCCGCTGCGACGACGGCGAGCCGGGCGATACCCGGCGTGTGTTCAGTCAGGTCACGCGGTTTACCGGCCAACGGCTCGCCGACGATACGCCGGTCATTGTGGGTTTCGGCTCGGATGAAGGCGTGCGCCGCAACCAGGGGCGCATCGGTGCGGCGCATGCGCCGAAGGAGTTACGGCGTGCACTGGCTGGCCTGCCTGCGAAGGCTTTGACGGCGCTTCACAATGCCGGTGATGTAGTTTGCGACGACGGCGATCTCGAAGCCGCGCAACATGCGCTGGGCCATGTTGTTGCGGAGATCCTTGCGTGCGGGGGCCGACCCTTGGTGTTCGGCGGTGGCCACGAAGTGGCGTGGGGCACGTATAGCGGCTTGCGTCTTCATTTGGGCGACGCTGCCCTGCGCCGGTTTCTGATTGTGAACTTCGATGCCCACTTCGATTTACGCCAGACGCGTCCGGCGAATTCCGGCGCGCCGTTCGACCAGATTGCGTGTGATTGCGCGGCGCGTGGTGTGCGGTTCAACTACGTTTGCTTCGGGATCAGCGACCTCGCCAATACAGCGGCGCTGTTCGCACGCGCGCAGCAACTCGGCGTGCAGTACGCGCTCGATTCGGACATGCAGGAGTCTCAACTGCCGCAACGGCTGGCTCAATTGCAATCGTTGATCGAAGCTGCTCACGATATCTATCTGACCATCGATCTGGACGTATTGCCAGGCGCGACCGCGCCAGGCGTATCGGCACCTGCTGCGTTGGGCGTGCCGCTAGCGGTCGTCGAAGCGATGGTGATGCGGGTGCGTGCCTCCTGCAAGCTGCGCGCGGCGGATATCGCCGAGTACAACCCCTCACTCGATCAGGACAAACGTACCGCGCGCGCGGCGGCACGGTTCGCGCACCGGTTGCTGTGAGCGACCTATGAAAATTACAAGTCACTTTCGATTTTCCCGGTGTGTTGACTCTGTGTGTACGCACACATATACTGCAACGCATGAACGGACCCCTCACTTACGACGAATGCAATTGCTTCGCGCTGCGGCAGGCCGCGCGCTTTGTGACGCAGATTTACGAGCGCCATCTGGGCGAGGTGGGGCTGACGGCCGCTCAGTTCACGATCATGGCGAAGCTGGCGCGCCGTGCGCCTGCAACCATGGTCGAGATGGCGGATGCCATGGTGATGGACCGCACGACGCTGGTGCGCGCACTCAAACCCTTGCAGCGCGACGGGTTGGTGGTGAGCGAAGCGTCGGAGCACGACGGCCGGACCTATCTGTTCAGCTTGTCGGAGAGCGGCAAGGCGACGTTTGCCAAGGCGGCTGCCGCGTGGCGTAACGCGCAGGCCGAGTTCGAAGGCAAGTTCGGCCACGCCAGGGCCAAAGCGTTGCGCGCGGAGTTGTTCGGCCTGACCGCCGAGTGAGCGTGCGGACGCGTGACGCTCTAAACCGCGGGAAGGTTGGCGGCAATTTCTCGTTTAATTAAGTGCGTATGCACTCCGAATCTGGACATGGATTGACGATATGGAAGCGCTACCCGATGACGACTGTTTTGCGATTCGCCAGGCGGCCCGCTACGTGTCGCAACTGTACGACCGGCATATGGCACAGGTTGGCTTGACGATCACGCAGTTCTCGATCCTGAGACGGATCAAACGGGCGGCGCCCATGACGATGAAAAAACTGGCCGACGAGATGGTGATGGAGCGGACCACACTGGTGCGGGCGCTCCAGCCGCTGCAACGCGATGGCCTGTTGTCAAGCCGCAGTGCGGAAGCGAAAAGCAGGGAACTGGCGCTTAGCCTGACCGAGACTGGAGAGGCAAAGCTGATCGACGCGCGCCTTCGCTGGCGAGCGGCGCAGGACGAGTTCGAGCGCCGTTTTGGCGCCCAACGCGCGGCCTCGCTGCGGCGCGAATTGTTTGCGATGACGAAGGCCTGACGTATCCGAAGGCCTGACGTATCTGGATAGCAGGTAAGGGTGGCGTGCTTTAAACGCTCATTTTGACCATCATTTAGTGCATACGCACATACAATCATGTCCACGACTCCTTCTACTCTTGCACCGGCTGGCGCCGCCGGCGTCGCGAAACCGGCCCGCACCATCCCGTGGATGCTGCTCGCGGTGATCGCCGTGGTGGTGGTGCTGGCGATCGCGCTGTCGTACTGGTTTGTCATCGGGCGCTTTGTCGAAAGCACGGACGACGCGTACGTCGGCGGTGATGTCACGGTGATGGCGCCGAAGGTGAACGGCTTCGTGACCGACGTGCTGGTGCGCGACAACCAGCATGTGCAGGTGAATCAGGTGCTGATCCGGCTCGACGCGCGCGATTACGAGGCGCGCCTCGCCCAGGCCCGCGCCGAGGTACAGAGCGCGCAGGCGGCAGTCACCGAGTTACAGGCGAAGAAGTCGCTTCAGCTGGCGACGATCAACGAGCAGGCTGCCGAGGTGAAGGCTTCGGGTGCGGAACTGACCCGCAGCGCCCAGGACGAGGCGCGTTATCGTGAGCTCGTCAAGGACGAGGCGGTATCGAACCAGGCCGTCGAGCGAGCCGACGCGGATCTCCTCAAGGCGCATGCCGCGGTGGATCGCAGCGGCGCCGCGCTGCTTGCCGCACAGCGCGAGATCAGCGTGCTCGATGCGCAGATCGGTGCCGCCGAGGCGCGTGTCGGGACGGCGCAGGCGGCTCAGCGCGTCGCCGAGCTGAACGTTGAATACACAACCATTCGTTCACCGGTGGATGGCTACGTCGGCAATCGCACCGCACAGGTGGGATTACTTGCCAATACGGGTGTTTCGCTGCTGACAGTGGTGCCTTCGTCCGGCCTGTGGGTCGACGCGAACTTCAAGGAAGACCAGTTGAAGAAGATGCGTATAGGCGATCCGGTCGACGTCGCGCTCGACGCCTCCAGCAAGTCGCTGCACGGCGTAGTGGACAGCCTGGCTCCGGCCACCGGTGCGACTTTCAGCGTGCTCCCCGCGGAAAATGCGACCGGCAACTTCACGAAGATCGTGCAGCGCGTGCCGGTGCGGATTCGCCTCGAGGTACCACAGGACATGCAGGGCGTGCTGCGGCCCGGCTTGTCGGCCACCGTTAAGGTTCATCTCGAGGGCAGACCATGACCCACGCCCCGCTTAATCCCGCCGACCAGCCGACCCGCACCAAAGCCTTCGCGTTCGCGCTGATGTGCCTCGGCTTTTTCATGGCGACGCTGGACATCCAGATCGTAGCGTCTTCGTTGAGGGATATTGGCGGCGGCCTGTCCGCGAGCCAGGACGAACTGTCATGGGTACAGACTTCGTATCTGATCGCGGAAATTCTGGTGATCCCGATGTCCGGCTGGCTCACACGCGTGTTTTCGACGCGCTGGCTGTTTGCCTTCTCCGCCTTGGGTTTCACGATCACCAGCATGCTGTGCGGCCTCGCATGGGACATCAACTCGATGATCCTGTTCCGCGGCCTGCAAGGCGCACTCGGCGCCGCGATGATTCCCACGGTGTTTACGACCGCGTTTGTGCTATTCCCCGGCAGACAACGGCTGATCGCCTCGACTACCATCGGCGCGCTTGCGTCGCTCGCGCCGACCATCGGCCCGGTGATCGGCGGCTGGATCACGTCGCAATGGTCCTGGCATTGGCTGTTTTACCTGAACCTAGTGCCGGGCGTGTTCGTCACGCTGATGGTGCCGAAGTTCGTGCACATTGACGAGGTCGATCTTTCGCTGCTGAAAAAGGGCGATTACCTGGGCATCGTGTTGATGTCGGGCTTCCTTGGTTGCCTCGAGTACGTCCTTGAAGAAGGACCGCGCAAGAACTGGTTTGGCGACGATGCGATTGTGCTGTGCACGTGGATCTCCGCGATTTGCGGCTTTCTGTTCATCGTGCACGCGTTCACGGCCAAACAACCGATCGTCGATCTGCGAGCGCTGGCGATCCGTAACTTCGGCATTGGCAGCCTGCTGTCGTTCATCACGGGGGTGGGCCTGTTCTGCACAGTGTTTCTGACGCCGGTGTTCCTCGCGCGCGTGCGCGGCTTCGATTCGCTGCAGATCGGTCTGGCGCTGTTGTCGGTGGGGTGTTTTCAATTGATGGCGCTGGCGGCCTATTCGACGCTGGCGCGCTTCATTGATATGCGCTGGCTGATGGTATTCGGACTCGTGTGCTTCGGTTTGGGCT
This sequence comes from Paraburkholderia sp., assembly GCA_049523075.1. Taxonomy (GTDB): domain Bacteria; phylum Pseudomonadota; class Gammaproteobacteria; order Burkholderiales; family Burkholderiaceae; genus Paraburkholderia. Next base: position 15,119 of record JBEKNG010000007.1, on the reverse strand, counting down.
GTTACCTGTATGTGCCGTTGACGAGTCAGTGGGGCTGGCAGGAATTACTGCTGCCGCAGGCCTTGCGCGGGATCGGTCAGCAGTTCTGCGTGCCGCCGATCGTGACCATGGCACTGGGCTCGCTACCGCAGTCGCGGCTGCGCTCGGCGAGCGGCCTGTTTAACCTGATGCGCAACCTGGGCGGTGCCATCGGCATCGCGGTGAGCAGCACCATGCTCAATGACCGCCTGAATCTGCACTACGAGCGGCTCGATGAACACCTCACCGCCGGGAGGCCCGTGGTCGAAGGCTTGCTGCAGCAGCAAGCGGGGCGCCTGGCGGCGCTAGGGGGCAACACGCTCAACGCAACCCATGCTGGCCTCGACCTGTTGCATTCGCTGCTGATGCGCGAAGCGCTGGTGCTGACCTTCTCCGACGCCTTCCTCGTGGTAGCGCTCTGCTTCGTGGTGGGCCTGCTGAGCGTGGCGTTTTCGCGCCCGTTCGGTCTGAGCTCACCGCCTCCCGACGCTCATTAAAGAATTAATCAGGAAAGCGATATGAAATCGATCGCAACAAAAAGTGGTGTGAGCGCGTTACTGCTGCTGGGGCTGGCGGCGTGCGTGGTGCAACCGGAGACCCACGCGGATCTCCCGCACGTTGCGGAGTCCGTCGCACCCGCATCGTGGAGCGTCGACGCGCCGCAAGACACCGTGGATGCGAACGCCTGGTGGGCGCGCTTCGGTGACCCGGTGATGCATCAACTGGTCGAGTCCGTGTTGAACGGCAATCTGGATGTGCAGGCCGCTGCCGAGCGCGTCAAGCAGGCGCAGGCCATCACCACGCAGCAGCGCTCGGTGTTGCTCCCCGAACTGGACGCCACGGCGACGGCGGCGGATCAGCGCGAAAACGCGCCGCCACCGCTCGGTTACGTGCGCCAGGCCGGTTTCGGTGTGGCGGCTAGCTGGACGCCGGACGTGTTCGGCGGCGAACGGCTTGCGGTGCTGGCGGCGCAGGCTCAGGTCGCGGGCCGTGAAGCGGCGCTGAATGAATTGCGGCTGGCACTCGCGGCCAACACGGCCGCAGCCTATATCGATCTGCGCTGGGCGCAGTCGGAGCTGCAGATCCTGAGCGACAACGAGCAGATCCGTAGCCGCGCGCTGAAGCTCACGCAACAGCGGCTGCATTACGGTCTGTCGACGCAGCTCGACGTGGCCCGTGCGCAGAACCAGTTGCAGGATCTGCAGGCGCAGATTCCGCACGTGCAATCGACGATCGAGCATCAGCTCAACCTGATCGCTGTGTATTCGGGGCGCACGCCGGAGAGCGTCGATAGCTTGCTGCTCACGCAGGCGCGCGACATTCCGGCGCCGGCGCAGAGCGTGCCGCAGATCTTGCCGTCCGAAGCGCTGCTGCGGCGCCCTGATGTGCGCATCGCCTATGCAAGTGTCGAACAGCGTGCAGCGGAAGTAGGGGCCGCGAAAGCGCAGCGTTATCCGCAGTTCAAGCTGAATCTCGCGGATGGCTTGCTGGCATCGTCGTATCTCGGTTTGCCCAGCTTGACCGATAACCTCTTCAGCGCCGCATTGAACGCGACGAGCCCGATCTTCAATGCAGGCCGGATCACCGCCAACATCGACGAAAACGAAAGCAGGATGCGCGAGTCGCAACTCGGCTTGCAGGAGACCATGTTGCAGGCGCTGAAGGAGGTCGAAGACACCCGCAGCGACCTGGTCAGCGACGCCGTGCAGGTGGATCGCCTCGGCGGCGCGCTGGATGCGTCGGGTCACGCCCTGCGTTTGTCCACCGAGTTGTACAAGGATGGCGCGTCGAGCTTTCTCGACGTGCTCGACGCGCAGCAGGCGTATCTGCGCGATTCCGAAGCGTTGAACCAGGCAAAGCGCGCGCACGCGCTGGCGGCGGTGGCGTTGTACCGGTCGCTGGGCGGCGGATGGGATGCGGTGCCTGCGCTGGCCGCGAACAGATGAACCTGGCCCGTCAGGCGGCGATCGGCGGCGGGCAGGGCATCGCGTTGGCGCTCGAGATTTTCTGACCCACCTGCGACGCGCACGGAGGGCGGTCGCCGGCCGCGCCAATGCAAACCGGGAAACTTTGCTACATTGACGCAGATGCCCGGCTCGCGGCCCGCGTCCTTCTGGTCGGAGGTGACAAGGACGACCGTGAACGGTACGACAAATCTTCCCGAGAGACAATGTGATGCGAATTCTGGTTGTAGGTGCAGGTGCGGTGGGCGGTTACTTCGGCGGCCGTCTGGCCCATGTCGGGCGTGACGTGACGTTTCTGGTGCGTGCGGGCCGGGCCGAAGAACTGCGCCGCGCTGGTCTCGTCATCAAGAGTGCGCGTGGCGACCTGACGCTGCGCGACGTGAAGACCGTGCAGGCGGGCGACACCGTTGAGCCGTTCGATCTGGTGGTGCTGAGTTGCAAGGCCTACAACCTCGACGATGCGATCGCCTCGTTCGAGCCGCTGGTTGGGCCGTCCACGCTGATCTTGCCGCTGCTCAATGGCATGCGCCATATCGATGTGCTCAAAGAGAAGTTCGGCGCGGCGCGCGTGCTGGGCGGCCAATGCGTGATCGCCGCGACGCTCAACCGCGAGCGCGAGATTGTCCACCTCAACGAAATGCATTCGATCTCCTTCGGCGAACTCGAAGGGGGGGTGTCGGCGCGCGTACGCGCGATTGGCGAAGAAATGGCGGGCGCGGGTTTCGACGTCCTGTCGAGCGACCATATCCTGCTGAGCATGTGGGAAAAGTGGGTGTTCCTTGCGACGCTGGCCGCCAGCACGTGCCTCTTCCGCGGTGCAGTCGCCGATATTCTTGGCGCACCGGATGGCCGCCGCGCGATCGAAGGACTGCTCGGCGAATGCCGCGCGGTGGCGCAGCACAACGGCTTTACGATGGGGCCGCATTTCGACGCGCGCGCCAATCAGACACTCTTCACGCCTTCGCCGCTGACGGCTTCGATGCTACGCGACGTCGAAAACCATTCCCGTACCGAGGCCGACCATATCCTCGGCGACCTGATCCAGCGCGGCGGTTCTGCCCAGCAGCGCGACACGGGATTGTCGCTGCTGCGTATCGCCTATAGCCACCTGAAAGCCTACGAGGCGCGCGAGGCGCGTACCACATAGACTCTGGCCGGCTGGTGTGCTTCAGAACGGCGCACGCCACGCGGTAGAATCGCTCAAGCCGCGCGCGGCGGCTGACGTACAACAGGAGGGCGAGATGCCGAGTCCAACCGGGTCGGTGGTGGCGCTGAGTTCGGCGTCGGCGACGGCGTTTTCGTTCGGCATTGTGTATCTTGGCTACTGGGGCGTCCACGAGCCCGTGCCGTGGAGATTCACCGATGTGCTGGTGGTGCTGTTCGCGTTGGGCGGCTTCGCCTGCCTCGGTCTCGTGCCGTGGATGGCGACTCGCCCGGTCGAGACGGAAACCAGCGACGCCGGGATTCGAGTCGCCCGGCGTTTATTCCTCGGCGGTGTGAGCGCGATCTGGCTCGCGGTCGCGTTCTCCATCGTGAAGTGAACTGAATCGGCCTGCAGCCCAATAGCCCAATAGCTTTACTGCGCGATCTGCCGGTTCCGGTGCACCCGCCACGCGCGGTGCGCATTGATCGCGTCCCAATCCACCACCGTGGCCTTGTTCAGCAGATTGGCCTGAGCGCCGCTATGACTGCTGCTGAAATCAGTAGTGATCCTGATAAATTGGAAAAAGGCTGCCTCCAGCCGAAAAACCGATTTGTCAGAGCAGTCGCCTGTTAGAACAGTCTTGGCGTCCCGACCCAGACGACGAGTGACTCGCCGCGCGCCGTATTGGCCCAGCTATGCGGCACGGTCGATTCGTAATGTGCACTGTCGCCCGCTTGCAGCGAGAACGTCTTGCCTTCCAGTGTCAACGCAACCTTGCCACTGATCACATACAAGAACTCTTCGCCGGCATGAGTGTTCACTTCGGAGCGCTTCTGCCCAGGCGGCATTTTGACGAGGATGGCTTCCAGTTGACGACCACCCGTCACATTGGTCAGACGTGCGAACAGGTTCGCGGAATCGGCAAACCCGAAAAACCTCAACTGGTCGCCACGGCTCACCGAACGCTCTTCGCTGGGGGTGTCGACAAAATACTGTACGGTGACGCCGAGTGCGCTCGCAATCCCCGCCAGCGACGTGAGTGACGGTGTCGCCAGGCCCCGTTCCACCTGCGACAGGAACGGCTTCGAAATGCGCGCCGCAGTCGCTGTGTCATCGAGCGTGCGCTTCAGACGTTGCCGGAGCGCGCGTATCTTGCTACCCAGCTCGAGGGCCGGATTTTTGTTTTCAGTTTTCGTGACCATAGCGAGATGAATCAGCCCGTCAAAATATGTTTGATTTAAGTAAACAAAGTTTGATAGCCTAGAAGGCCATCGCAACAGCGTGAGTATGCCTGTCAGGGATTTTTTTTCGAAACCCACTGTGTTGCCAGAAGCCCAGCCCGGTCTGCAGATTGCCCAACGGCTACTGACGTCCGAAAGCGAAGCACGCGTTAAAAGTGGCGCCGATTGGAACTTCGGACGATTAACCCATCTGACGCTTAAATTAACCGATGCTTTCAAGTTATGGATGATATCGCGTGGCAAGCCGCGGCAAAACTTGCAATTGCCTTGGATTGGTGCGGGATGCATCAGTGAATTCCCTGAGTGACGCCGCGGCTTGCGCTCTGGACAATCGCGTGCGCTTACGGGCCGATCCAGACTTTCGGCCCGCACGCTGTTTTCAATCCCGCGCGCAGCGATCCTGTACGCGGAACGACGAGCAGCGCGGTTTACCCCAACCGTGCTGCCAACTTGAGATGAATGCCTCCATTGATGTGTACCGCCATGCTTGCTCCGCAGCCCGCTCGCACGGGCCGCTGCCTGCCGCCCTCTGGCTGCTTCGTCAACGCCATGCTTTATCATTGGGGCCGTTCCGCTTGATAGCGTCCGGCGCTGATATGGCGCGATTTATATCGAGCAGGTTCCCTTTCCCTCCCTGGTTGCAGCGCTTTGTTCTGCGGATACACGTGCGCGTGCCGGCACTTCTGAGCACCAGGGCAGCCTGATATTTCCAGACCCAGTTTCCAGCGGCACGCTCATCGCTACGCGCGCCGCCGCAATCGCAAGAACCGAACACGAGGCAAATGATGAATTCAACCGTATCCCAGACTCGATCGTTTTCGACAGTCTTCCTGATCGAGATGTGGGAGCGTTTCGGCTACTACGGGATGGCTGCGCTGTTGGTCCTGTTCATGATCGACAAGCTCGGCTTTACCGATAGTCACGCCACGCTCACGTGGGGCGCATTCACGGCGCTGGTGTATGCCGCACCGTCGGTAGGCGGCTGGATTGGCGACAAGATCCTCGGTGCGCGCCGCACGATGGTATTCGGCGCGCTGGTGCTGTCCTGCGGCTATCTGATGCTCGCCATGCCGAACGACCAGCTCAACTACATGTACGCCTCGCTTGGCGTGATCGTGGTGGGCAACGGTCTGTTCAAGGCAAATGCCGCCAATCTGGTGCGCCGTATCTATGAAGGCGACGACGCGCGGATCGATAGCGCGTTCACGATCTACTACATGGCGGTCAACATCGGTTCGACGGTGTCGATGCTCGCCACGCCGTGGATCAAGGATCACTGGGGCTGGCACGCGGCGTTCGCCGTGTGCTGCGCGGGCATGCTGCTCGCCGTGCTGAACTACTTCATCATGTTCCGCACGCTGGCTCACGTGGGCTCCGCACCGGATGCCGAACCGGTCCGCTGGGGGAGTGTGGGCGCGGTGGTGCTTGGCGGCGCCGCATTGTGCCTCGCCACCATGTTCGTGCTGCAGCACAAGGCTATTGCGGTGGCCTGCGTATATGCGGCCGGCATCGCGATTCTGGGCATCTTCGGTTATATGCTCGCCAAATGCGAACGTTCGGAACGGTCGGGCCTGATCGCCGCGCTGGTTCTCACGCTGCAGGCCATCCTGTTCTTCATCTTCTATCAGCAGATGTCGACCTCGCTCACGCTGTTCGCGGTGCGCAACGTCGATCCGCACTTCTCGTTGTTCGGCGTATCGCTCTTCACCTGGAGCGCAGCGCAGTTTCAGGCGCTCAATCCAATCTGGATCATGCTGCTGAGCCCGATTCTCGCGGTGCTGTACACGAAATTGTCGAAGAGCGGCAATGACGTGTCGGTGGCGGTGAAGTATGCGATCGGCTTCGTGGTCGTCGCTGCCGGCTTCTTCGTCTATGCGGTGAGCGGCCGCTATGCGGTCGACGGGCGGGTGTCGTCGTGGTTCATGGTAGGCGGCTACGGGCTGTATTCGCTCGGCGAGTTGCTGGTGAGCGGCCTGGGTCTCGCGATGATTGCGCGCTATGTGCCGGCTCGCATGAGCGGCTTCCTGATGGGCGCCTACTTCGTGGCAAGCGGTGTGTCCGGCTACCTGGGTAGCGTGGTGGCGAACTTCGCGCAGATGCCGTCCGGCGATCTCGATCCGCTGCAGTCGCTGTCGCTCTACACGAAGCTCTTCATGGGGCTTGGCTGGCTGGCGGCGCTCGGCGCGGTGGTGGCCGTGCTGCTGTTGCCGCTGATGAACCGCCTGTCGCGCGAGCATCATCGCAGCGCAAGCGAAGCCCGCCACGCCGCGAGCGTGGCGAATGGCCTTTCGCCAGCGGCAGAGTAACGCGGTTGCGGCGGCATGCTGGGTTGAATCCCGGATGATTTGAGGAGAAGGGCGCGCCTGAACGGCGCGCCCTTCTCCGTTTACAGCGTCATCGGCTGCCTCAGTCGCCGCCAGCTTAGGATCTGGACTGGTTGTATAAGATAGGATCAATCGATTATTTAAGGTAGCCACTTCGATGGACATCCACATCGCGGTCGAGGGGCGCCACGACCTGGCGGGGCAGATCTACCGGCAATTGCGCGCGGGCATCGTCGAAGGGCGTTTGACGGGCGGCACGCGTTTGCCGTCCACGCGCGATCTCGCGGCGCAACTCGGCGTCTCGCGCAAGACAACGCTCGACGTGTTCGAGCGGCTGCTCGCCGAGGGTTATCTGAGCGCGCGGTCGGGCTCGGGGACGTTTGTCGCGGAAGGTCTGCAGCGGCTGCCCGCGCAACGCTCCGGACACGTCCTGGCAGTTGAATCGGCGCGCGCACAGACGAAAGCGCAATCGAAAGCGCGCGCGCAGCCGCTCTGGGAGCAGATGCCTCATGGGTTGTCGTTGCCGGGGCCGACGCTCGCGTTGGCGCACGATTTCGTCGGCGGCAAGACGGACAAGTCGCTGTTCCCGTTCGACATCTGGCGCCGCTGCATCAACCAGGCCGTGCGCGCGCAATCGCGCAGTCCAGGCATCTATCGCGAGCCCGCCGGAGAGCAGGAATTGCGTCTCGCCATCGCGCGCTATCTCGGGTTTAACCGCGCGGTCGTGTGCAACTGGGATGAGGTGATCGTGACACAGGGCGCACAGCACGCGCTCGACCTGATCACGCGCGTCACCCTGCGTCCCGGCGACGTGGCCGTACTCGAAGATCCGGGTTATCCGCCCGCGCTCGCCTGCTTCGCCGCGGCTGGAGCGAAGGTCGTTTCGGTGCCGGTGGATGCAGACGGCCTGGTCGTCCACAAGCTTCCAGACAACGCGCGGCTCGTCTATGTGACGCCTTCGCACCAGTTTCCGCTTGGCATGCCGATGAGTCTCGAACGGCGCGTTGCGTTGCTGGAATGGGCGCAAAAGCGTGGTGCGGTCATCATAGAGGACGACTACGACAGCGAATACCGTTTCGAAGGGCGACCGATGGAGCCGTTGAAAAGTCTCGACGGTGCCGGACTGGTTGCCTATATCGGCACGTTTTCCAAAACGATTTTTCCGGAGCTGCGGGTTGGCTACGCGGTGCCGCCCGCGTCGCTGCTTGGGCCGCTTTGCACCGCGCGGCAGGTGGCGGACTGGCACGGCTGCACACTGACCCAGACGGCGCTCGCGGCATTCATGTTGAATGGCGATTTCGCCAAGCATCTGCGGCGCATGCACAAGCTATATGAGGCGCGTCGTGCTTGCGTGCTCGAGCATCTGCTAGGCGATCTCGCGCCCTGGTTTGAGGCCATAGTGCCGACCTGTGGCATTCACCTGGCCGCGCGCCTCAGAGGGCAGATTGCCGAAGAAACGGTGATTGCGGCGGCGCGTGAGGCGTCGATCGGGCTATACGGGCTCGCGCGATTTCATCGGCGAGCACGGGCGCAACCTGGTTTGATCTTCGGCTATGGCGGTATCGCGGTCGAGCAGATCGATGCAGCGCTGAGCGCGCTCGCGAGGCTCATGCCACAGTTCGCAAGATGAGCGCCGGGCGCGCTGGAAGTGCCGCGAACGGTCGGCACTTTGTCATCGCCGAGCTCCAGGATCGCCGCTAAAGCAGCTAAAAACAGGTGCTCCCCAACCGTTTTGCCCGATTCACGGATCCGTTGCGGGAAGCGAAACAACCAGTCGCCAGGACTCATCATTTCACGTTTACCCCTTGAAATACGGGTTAAAAAGTGTTGCGGAGTCGGCGCCGCGCAACAAACCGTAACGCTTATACACAAAAGAGTCGCGCAAAACGCTATAGCGCTTGTAGAATCCGGCCTTGAAGCGTGCGCATACCGCGGGCGCTTCTTGCATTCACTGACCAACAACAGGTAGGAGAAACATGCCGACTTCCGCAAAAAAGGTGGCCAAGAAGGCTGCTACGGTACCGACCAAAAAGGTTGCTGCGAAGAAAGTTCCTGCGAAGAAAGCCGTCGCAGCTAAGAAGGTCGCCGTGAAGGCGTCCGGCGCTACGTCGCCGATCAAGGACACCTTCACGAAGGCCTCGCTGGCTGCACACGTCGCAGAACGTGCTGCTGTTGAACCGAAGGCTGCCAAGGCTGTGCTGGCCGCGCTCGAAGACACGATCCTCGGCGCAGTCCACAAGAAGGGTGCTGGCGAATTCACGCTGTCGGGTCTTCTGAAGATCGTCGTGCAAGCTGTCCCGGCGAAGAAGAAGCGCTTCGGCAAAGACCCGTTCACGGGTGAAGAGCGTTGGTTCCCGGCCAAGCCGGCTAGCGTGCGCATCAAGGCACGTCCGCTGAAGAAGCTGAAGGACGCAGCAGCAGCGTAATCGTGCAGGGCGCCGCGTTCATTTTCGAATGACCGTTGGCGTCATGCCGCGTTGAATCGCTCGACTTTTAGAAAGTGCAAAATCCCCGCGGGTGCGAATCCGCGGGGATTTTTAATTGCTGCCGAAGATTTGCGGCTGCCCGCTTGTTGCTCCGGTGATGCCCCACGGAGGCCCGGAAATACGCCGTTACCAGGCCTTCGCTGCACCGGAGTGGCGCATTGCGAGCGGCGGCAGTACGATGTTGCAGAAGCCGTGCCGCCCGTATGCGCTGTTCGTGTGCATCCACCTGGGTTTGCAGCGAAAAGCCAATGGCATAGCGCTTGCTTTAATGCTTGCGGGACACCGAATGCGCAGCGCATTCGCCTTCTATCCGACAAAAAGAGCGGGGCGTGACATGCGATGCTATGACGAGATGCGTCATGACGACGAAGTCGTGCGGACTCATTACGCGCGCTTCGAACGCTGGCTGGTGAAGCAAGGCAACGAGGCAATCGCGCGTAAGCGCGCGGAGGCGGACCTGTTGTTTCGCCGCGTGGGGATCACCTTCGCAGTCAACGGCGATCTGTCCGGAACGGAACGGCTCATTCCCTTCGATCTGATCCCGCGCATCATTCCGCGTAGCGAATGGCAGACCCTGGAGGCGGGGTTGCGGCAGCGCGTCCAGGCGCTCAATCTGTTTATCCACGACGTCTATCACGACCGCAACATTGTGCGTGCGGGCATCGTTCCGGCCGCACAGGTCTATACCAATTCGCAGTACCGGCCGGAAATGCAGGGCGTCAATGTGCCGCTCGGTGTTTATGCGCACATTGCGGGCGTCGATGTGGTGCGGGCCGGCGAAGACGGCTCGTTTTACGTGCTCGAAGATAACCTGCGGGTGCCCTCCGGCGTGTCCTACATGCTGGAGAACCGCAAGATGATGATGCGGTTGTTCCCCGAACTGTTCGTGCAGAACCGGATTGCGCCGGTGGCGCACTATCCCGACCTGCTGCTCGATACCTTGCGCTCGGTCGCGCCTGAAGGCGTCGACGATCCGGTGGTGGTGGTGCTCACGCCAGGCATGTACAACTCGGCGTATTTCGAGCATACCTTTCTCGCCCAGCAGATGGGCGTGGAACTCGTGGAAGGCAAGGATCTCTTCGTCGACGACAACTACGTCTTCATGCGTACCACTCAGGGTCCCAAGCGCGTTGATGTGATCTATCGGCGAGTGGACGACGACTTTCTCGACCCGCTCGCATTCCGCACCGATTCGTCGCTCGGCGTGCCGGGTCTCCTGACCGCTTATCGGGCAGGGCGCGTGGCGCTCGCCAACGCGATGGGTACCGGCATTGCCGACGACAAATCGATATATCCGTATGTGCCGGAGATGATCGAGTTCTACCTCGGCGAGAAGCCGATCCTGAACAACGTGCCGACGTTCCAGTGCCGCAAGCCGGACGATCTCGCCTATACGCTCGCGCATCTGTCCGAACTGGTAGTCAAGGAAGTGCACGGCGCTGGCGGCTATGGGATGCTGGTCGGGCCGGCATCGACCACAGCCGAAATCGAAGCCTTCCGCGAGCGTTTGATCGCGCGGCCGGAGGGCTACATTGCGCAGCCCACGCTTGCGTTGTCGGCGTGCCCAACCTTCGTCGAGGCGGGCATCGCGCCGCGCCATATCGATCTGCGCCCGTTCGTGCTGTCCGGCAAGACCGTGACGATGTGCGCAGGCGGACTGACCCGCGTCGCGTTGCAGGAGGGGTCGCTGGTGGTCAATTCATCGCAGGGGGGCGGCACCAAAGACACCTGGATGGTCGACTGAAGGGATGGCGGGTTCTGCCGCCATCGCGTTCATCACAAACATGGAAAGCCGTCATGCTAAGCCGCACTGCCGACCACCTCTTCTGGATGGCCCGTTATATGGAGCGGGCCGAGAACACCGCGCGCATGCTCGATATCAACCTGAAGGCACTGCTATTGCCGCAGACGCCTGAGCAGGAGGCCCGCGCACAACGTTCGGTGCTGCGTATCTCCGAGCTCGAAGCCGCTTTCGCGCAACGCTACGACGAACCAGCGCGCGAGCACGTGCTTGACTTCATGGTAGCGGACGCGACCAATCCGTCAAGCATCCACTCCTGCCTGCAGGCCGCGCGTGAAAACGCTCGCGCCGTGCGCGGCACGTTGACGACGGAATGGTGGGAGACGATCAACGATACCTGGCTCGAGTTCAACGAACGCACGGCGGCCGGTCAGCTCACCGCGAACCCGGATGAGCTGTTCGAGTGGGTCAAGTTCCGCTCGCACCTCTCGCGCGGAGTGACGATCGGCACCGCGCTGCAGGACGACGCGTTCTTTTTCACGCAGCTCGGCACCTATCTCGAGCGCGCGGACAACACCGCGCGGATTCTCGACGTGCGCTTCGCCGACGTCGAACCGAACTCGCGCGACGCGGCGCGCCAGCTCGAAGACTTCTACTACTGGACCTCGATTCTCAGTTCGGTGTCGGCGCTGGAGATCTACCGCAAGGTGTATCGCGACGTCGTGACGCCCGCCCGGGTGGTCGAACTGATGATCCTGAACCAGCAGATGCCGCGCTCGCTGCTCGCCTCGCTGGAAGGCGTGTGCGTCAATCTGGCAATGCTGCGCACCTCGGGGTCCAACCAGTGCGAGCGCTTTGCCGGCAAGCTGCGCGCCGAGCTGGTGTACTCCGACATCCGGCAGATCTTCGAAGCGGGCTTGCACGCCTATCTGACCCAGTTCCTCGCCCGCGTGTTCGAGCTCGGCAATCTGGTGGCACGGACCTATCTGATGTTGCCAGTCGCCTGACGGAGCTTTCTTTATGTACCTGACAATCCGCCACGACACCGCCTATCGCTACGAAGCGACGGTTCACTATTCGATCCAGCAGTTGCGTCTCACGCCGGCGAGCGGCGCGTCGCAGGTGGTGCGGCGCTGGAATATCGAGGCGCCCGGCAAGCTCGACGCCACCTTCGACGCGTACGGCAACGTGCTGCACACGCTGGTGCTGAACAAGCCGCATAGCGAGATTCGTCTGCATGTGTCAGGGGAGGTCGACACGATTCCGCTCGTCGACGGGCTCTTGCGCGATCCTGTGGGTCCGGTTCCGCTCGAACACTACACCTGTGCCACGCGCCTCACCGAGGCGGACGGGGCCGTGCGCGAGCTGGCGCAATCGGTGCCGTCGCTCGGCTCTCCTGATGGATTGATCAAACTGTCCGGGGAGATCGTGCAGCGCGTGCAATACCGGTCAGGAAGCACGGAAGTGACCAGCACGGCGGCTGAGGCACTCGCACTGGGCAGTGGCGTGTGCCAGGATCACGCGCATCTGATGCTGGCGTGCTGCCGGGTACGCGGCATCCCGGCGCGGTACGTCAGCGGTTATATCGAACCGGGGCAGGCGCCGCAAGGTGCGAGTCACGCGTGGGTCGACGTCTGGCTTGGCGCCGGCTGGATTTCCGTCGACGTCACGCGTGCGGCTTTTGCCAGCGAAATCTACTGCCGGCTGGCGGCGGCGCGCGACTACGAAGCGGCCGCGCCTGTGCGTGGCCGGCGCATCGGCGGCCTTGAAGAGAAGCTGAATGTCTCGGTCACGGTGAACGCGCAGGCGCCTCAATAAGAGGCATCGAGCAAGGGACTCGGGCACCGCGGCATTACAATAGCGGCGTTTGCTGGTCTTCTGGATATTCCTTATGACTTACTGTGTGGCGATGTGCGTGGACGAGGGGCTGGTGTTCCTGTCCGATACCCGCACCAATGCCGGCGTCGATCACATCAGCACCGCGCGCAAGATGACGGTGTTCGAATTTCCCGGGGAGCGCGTGCTGGTGCTGCTCGGCGCCGGCAATCTGTCGTTGACGCAGGCTGTGCTGCAGGCGCTTAGCGAGCCGCCGGATCCTGACCGGCCCACCCTGTGGAGTGCGCCCACCATGGCGGACGCAGCGCGGGTGGTGGGGCAGGCGGTGCGCGACGTGCATCAGCGCGAGGCCCCGGCGCTGCAGGAATTCGGCGTCGACTTCAATTGCAGCTTCATTCTGGGCGGGCAGATCGCGGCTCCCGGCAAGCCGCACGGCGGCCGGCCGCATCTGTTCATGATTTACGCGGCGGGGAATTTCATCGAATCGTCGGCGGTGAACCCGTATTTCCAGATCGGCGAGTCGAAATACGGTAAGCCGATCATCGACCGCGTACTGACCCCAAGCACCCCGCTCGACGAAGCCTCCAAGTGCGCGCTGATCTCGATGGACTCGACGCTGCGCTCGAATCTGTCGGTGGGCTTGCCGCTCGATCTGCTGGTCTACGAAAAGGACGCGCTGCGGGTGACACGTTTTGTCTCGATCGATCACGACAACGCGTACTTCGAGATGATTCACCGGACGTGGGGCGAGCGCCTGCGTCAGGTGTTCTGCGAGATTCCCGACCCTGACTGGCAGAGCTCGGCCAACGTGCCGTTGCAGCGGCCTGAGCGCGAGTTGGTTCTGCATCGTGCGCCGGTGGGCACTGCTGATGAGCCTGTCACCGTGCAACCTGCGCAGACGCTGGCGCAAGCGGAGAAGAGCAAGACGCAGCGGTAGAACGTATGCGGCTTCTAAAAAAGAAACGGCCCAATTAGCCAAGCTAATTGGGCCGTTCTCGTCAGGCTGAGCATCTTTTTAAGCTAGCCACCGGCTCAATGCCCGTGGCTGGCCTTCGACAGCGTTCTGCTTTAGCTGTCCGTCAAGTCGATTAGAACTTATGACGGATACCGAAGCTGACGATTTCCTGCGAGGTCGCGTCCGACGCGTAGCCGTAGTCGGCTGCCGAGGCGGTCACGTTCGTGCCCGAAGCCTTCTGGTACACGCCGATCAGGTACACGTCCGTACGCTTGGACAGGTTGTAGTCGCCGCCCAGCGAGACCTGGTTGTACGAAGCCGACGGGCCGTTGCCCGAACCGTGCGTGTACGTGTAGCCCAGACCCAGCAATGCAGCCGGCGTGAGCTGGTAGTTCACGAAACCTGCACCGACATTGAAGCGTTGCGTCGAACCAAACGACGAGAAGGCGTCAGGCTTGTACAGAGCGTTGCTGTAACGAATGCCTGCCGTGAACGGGCCGATCACATACTGAGCTGCCACCGATGCGATACCGATCGACTTCGCCGACTCGAAAGCCGTGTTGATCGTCGAATCGAACTGTGCGTCCGAGGTTGCGCCCGTGCTCCAGCCACCGTCACGAGCTGCTGCCGTGTCGGCGTTGTCCATGCGGATATAGCCCGCTGCGATGCTGAACGGACCGGTTGCGTATGTAGCCGCACCCGACCACGTCTGACCCGAGCCCGTTGAACCTGCGACGCCGCCGAATGCGTACATGCCTTCGAACTGGAAGCCAGAGTACGTAGCCGACGCGAACTTGATAGCGCTGTTCGTGCGCGAGCTGTTGTCGTTGTTGTCAACGTCGCCCGGCGTCGTGAACGTGGAGCCCCAGTAGTTGTCTGCCGTGATCGGCTGGACCAGGTCGACGACCGGATCATACTGGCGGCCGAGGGTGACGGTGCCGTACTGGTCGCTCTGCAGGCCAACGTACGCCTGACGGCCGAACAGCTTGCTGCTGCCGTTGTACGTGCCCAAGGCACCGCTGTTCGGGTTAAAGCCGTTTTCCAACTGGAAGATCGCCTTCAGGCCACCGCCCAGGTCTTCCGTGCCCTTGACGCCCCAGCGGTTGCCTTGCAGGTTGCCGCCAACCAGGCCCCAGAAGTTCTTGTTCTGCGTATCAGCGTTATGCACAAACTGGATCGAATCGTCCAGCACGCCGTACAGGGTAACGCTGCTTTGAGCGTGAGCTGCGCCGGCGGCACCCAGAAGTGCCAGCGAGAGGCTAGACAGAGCGATTTTTTTCATCCATTTCTCCACGCGATGATTGGTTTCGTTGTTGCGGAAAGGAGAATAGCGCAGGCTGTCTGAAGGGTAGTAATGAAAAAAAAAGAGTGTCTCGTAAACGTGACACTGGCTGAAAACGCTTATGTATT
>JBEKNG010000006.1:0-24105 GCA_049523075.1 Paraburkholderia sp. | reverse complement strand
GAAGCAGTCCCAGACAGCGTCGCACACGGCGAGGTATCGGCGGTGCCACGCTCCACGCTCGACATTGAAGATTCCTTGTTCATCAATCGTTTCCTCTTGTTACTGTTCGACTTTATATTGCGGCGCATCGTGTCTATCCGGGCGCCTGCCATGTCTAACCGTTCGTCCTTGCTGCCCGCGCTAACGCTCAAGCAGATTCAGTACTTCGTGGTCCTCGCGCACGCGCGCGGCTTTACGCAGGCCGCCCGGTCGCTCGCGCTTACCCAACCGGCGCTGACCGCCGCGATTCGTCAAATCGAGAACCTGCTCGGCGGCCCATTGTTCGCCCGCTCCGCTCATCGACTGACCCTGACCGAGGCCGGCGCCAGCGTGTTGCCGCTCGCCGAACGCCTGTTGAACAATGCACGCGGTACGTTCGACGACATGGCGAGCACCTTCGCCGAGCAAACACAGTCTGTGCATATCGGCCTGATTCCGTCCGTCGCGGGCCGTTTGTTGCGCGTTCTTACCCCGCTGCGCGCACGAGAACCTTCTTTGCGGTTCATCTTCGAAGACCTGCCCAAAGCGCATTGCTCGAGTCTATTCGCGAGGGGCGGACGGATCTGGGTATTGGCGTTCATGAACCTGAGGCCGCAGAAAACGACGACCTGCTGCGTTATCAAAACCTGTTCGAGGACGAGATCGTTGTGGTGATTCGTCGCGACGATCCGCTTGCCAAACGCAAATCGGTGGATTGGAGCAAACTCGTCGACCGGGATCTCGCCGTGTTCGTTCGCGGTAGCGTTAGCGATGCGCTGCAACGTACCGGTATGGCGGAGAAGTTGCGTTTGACGGCTGCGTATCGCATGGAATACACCGAGTCGCTTTACGCGCTCGTACGCAATGGTCTCGCCGTTGCGGTGCTGCCGAGCCTCTATACGATGCATCTGCACGATCCTGAACTCATAGCGCTGCGACTCGACAAGCCTCGCGTCACACGTGCCATTGCGCTGATCTCGCTCGCGGACGACGACCGTGGCCCGCACGTGCGCGCATGCCGCGAATGGATCGCAGCGAACTTCTGACTCCTTCCGAAGCCGGTTGAAGCGCCTCGCGGCATCCGAGCACCACTATACGGATTTGGAAAATAAAAAATAATTTTGTTGATTTATTGATCTATAAACCGGGTTTATGGCGTCATGCCGTTACCTGCTCCTCAGCCATGTGGTCGACGGCCATCGTGCTGCCACGCTCAGAGGATATCGGCAGCGGTACCAAGGTGATCAGGAATGGCTGGGCGCGCGATGGAACGCCACGCCGGCCGCGAGCTTCGGTGCAGCGGTTTATCACACGAACGCAAATCGCGGCAACGGCAACGCCACGCTTTGGACACTGACCGCAACCTATGCCTTGTCCAAGCGTACCGTCCTCTACTCGGAGATTGCGACGGTTCGCAACAGCTCGGCCCCCATCGT
Source organism: Paraburkholderia sp. (assembly GCA_049523075.1). Taxonomy (GTDB): domain Bacteria; phylum Pseudomonadota; class Gammaproteobacteria; order Burkholderiales; family Burkholderiaceae; genus Paraburkholderia. Next base: position 22,651 of record JBEKNG010000006.1, on the reverse strand, counting down.
GCACAACGCGGTCCCAAACGGGGGTTTGGTGTTAATGCCAAATCCGCTCGCTTGGCGTGTCAACAATCTGCCCGCATCAGAGTTAAAACGAATCCCTTACACTGACTGCATTCCGCCCCGATCGACGCGTATCCGACATTAGCCGGACATTGCGCTATCATGTGCGTATAAAGCGAAAAACACTGGTCTGCGCGATGCACCGGCAACGGAGCGTGCAGATAAGACCAGTCTGTCAGAATCGCTGCACTTTTCGGCATTATCTTTTCAATTGCTACCGTGACACTGGTTCAGTGCTATCTCGCGCTCCGCGGAGCGCCTGACCAGTTGCCTGTCGGCGCGGTGAGCATGATAGGAATTTTCATTGGGGACAGGTCGTTCTGCAAGCTCTGGGGCGGCCGAACCTGATTTGACCAGCGAGCATTTCCGCAGACGTATCAACCTTTCGCCGCCGGCAACTGCGACGGCATTCATCCAACGCATTCGCCGTATATCGAGCAATCAATGCTCGACGGAAAGCTGCAAGATTCATATTAAGGACGGGTTACTCTATGGACGAAAGGAAGCGAGACAGCATGATTGCTTACCTCCGCCACCGCATGGAAGAGTTTGGCATTACGCCAGACATGCTTGCTTCAGCACTGGCAAGCGACGAATCGGAAATGACAAACGCGCGCTATCGTGCCGTAACGGGCGAAACGTGGTCCGGCGAAGGGGAGATGCCTCAGTGGCTGAGACAGGCGATCAGCGCCGGGCAATCCATCGAACATTTCGCGCTGTCGCCCAAAACGGAGGAGAAGGCTCCAGGCAAGAGATCGGTCGATTGGGAAAAAGACCCGTTTGCAGGAAGCCCACTTGCACGCTCCAGCGAGCGATAGACACAGCGGACTGCCGCTCAGCAGCAATCCACTGTCCCTGCACTCGTTACCGCGGGCGTTGTGGTGCAATCCAATGCAAGCTCGCTGAAGACCGCCTGCATGACGCCCTCACGCTTCCATTTGAGCCACCTGGCGTAACAGGTCTGTTGCGCGGGGAATGTCGACGGGAGGTGATGCCATCTTTCTCCGTTGATCAACACCCATAGAATCCCGTTAAGCAATTGGCGTGGGTCGGATCTCGGCCGGCCCGTTCGCGAGGAAGTGGGTTCAACGAGCAACCGTGAGACCCGCGACCAGTCTTCGTCGGAAAGTGGAATTGCTAGCACGTTGTAATCCTCTGTCTGCAGGGATCTTCTCTATCTGTCACCGATTCATGACGCGATGACATCGGATAAGCACCGACGGTCGGTCCTGCCTGGCTTCGCTTTTGCATCAGCGCCGGAATGATGATTGCGGCAATTGCGCACCAAAAATGAACGCAGTTTGTCGACGCTCTCAGGCTCTTGATCGCTTTATAAAATATGAATACCCGTTTTTCATCTGACGAATCGGGTGATCGTTGAATATCACGCACGAAGCGCCAGCGCACAGGGCTCAGCAGCTTGATGCAAGCTGCATGAGAGACGATTCTAGTATTTCTTTGCTATTCGAGTAAGACCATTTTTACCGGCTTATCATGCGAAAACGTTTGCTTTTAAGATGGCCACATAGAAAATAATTCCGACCGTGTCTTTTTGATAAAAAATGAAAGGAACTCGCCTATCCCCTCCACGGCCAAAACCGGGATGTTTTTCTGGGAAGATTAAAAATTGCAATAATGCCCGTCGGTCATTGGGAGGCGGCAACTATCTCGAGAGTCGATCAGCCGTCTTCGAGACCCACGTACGGATGTCGCGTACGTAAAGGTCGCGCGCGTTGCCTTTGCGGCTGTGCCAGGGAAGACGTTGTTTGACAATGAGCGAGGCAAGGAGTGGGCAGACGGGCGTCTGTCGGGAGCGCGCGGTTCATATGCGCGATGGCAGAGGTGCCGTTAAAGCGGCGTGGAATCTTGGTAGCGCAAACGCGCTTTAAATATTCCTGTGCTTACGTTTTTTTCCGGTGCTTTGGCAAAACCATTTCGGATCTGGGACCGGAAGGCACCGCTAGCGATGCTCCGGTCACCAGGCGAGTTTCTTAAAACCAGACGAATTTCTTAAACCTCGGCAGCGCAAATCACGCCTCAGCATGCCCTTGCTCATAGAAGTCGTCGATCAAGGCGATGGCCCGATGCTCAAGCGAGCTCATGGCCATCAAAGGGTCGATTTTGACTCGGGGAATGGTCAATTCGGCGCCTTCCGGTGCGCCTTTCGTACTATCTCCGTCAACCCGCTCGATGATGGCGCGGCACACCCACTGAACGCCAAGTTCATCCGGCGTCACATCAACATTTACTCGAAAACCACGATGTTCGAAAGCCACAAAAACTCTCCAGACACAAACCACATGTAGATCGCTCGACACCCCACGCGACGAGTACCGCAGAAATGCTAGCACGGCCAGTTTAATCTCTCAGCGAGCCGGGCAATCGAGCGGCGCGGCCAGCGATCGTTTTGATGTGCCCCCAAGGCGTGTCTTTCCATTTGCTTTCACGCAGCGGTAAGCCGCGCATCATCCGTGGCTGCGTGCATCTGCCGGTTGCGCGCCTTGCGCAGGCATCCGGTACAACCACAGCGCGATGACGAGTCCAATCAGCAGTAGCGCGCACGCCATGGAAACCACACCATGCCAGCCGCGCAGATTCCAGAACAGACCGCCGATCGAACCCACGACGCTCGATCCCATGTAATAGGCAAACAGATAAAGCGACGATGCCTGGGCCTTGCTGACCTGTGCGCGTGCGCCGACCCAGGCACTGGCGACCGAATGGGTGCCGAAGAAACCGATCGTCAATACAGCGACGCCGAAGACGATCAGCCAGAGCTGGTTCGACAGTGTCATGGCGGTTCCTACGAGCATCAAGATGAACGTGGCAGGCAGCACGACCTGGCGCCCGAGCTTGCTCGAAAGACTGCCAGCGAGGGCCGAGCTGACGATACCGAACAGATACACCACGAAAATCAGGCCGATGCTGGTCTGGCTGAGCGAGAACGGCGCAGCGATCAGGCGGTAGCCGACGTAGTTGTACACGGTAACGAAGCTGCCCATCAGCAGGAAACCCTCGACGAACAGCAGCGGCAGGACGCCATCGCGCAGGTGGGTGCCGAATGCTCGCGTGAGCGGTACAAGCCGCAGCTCGCGCCGCGTGAAGTGACGCGACGGCGGCAGAAAGCGCCACAGGACGGCAGCACTCAATATGCCGAGCACGCCGATGATGAACACTGCGGAGCGCCACCCCCAGGCGTCGGTGATCACGCCCGTCAACAGACGGCCCGCCATGCCACCGAGGCCAGTTCCGCCGACATATAGGCCCATTGCCTGGCTGAGCGAGCGCGGATGCATCTCTTCGCCGACATAGGCCATCGCAACCGCCGGTAGCCCGCTAAGTGCCACGCCCATCAGCGCGCGCATGACAAGCAGGGTCGACCAGTGGGGCACGGTGGCGCAGATGACCGTGAGAACCGCCGAGAGCAGGAGGGAGGCAACCATGATCGGCTTGCGACCCCAGGCCTCGGACAGTCCGCCCGCCACGAGCATCGAGACCGCGAGCAGGCCCGTGGTCAGCGACAGCGCCAGGCTCGCGCCCGCGGCGCTGACGCCGAAATCCGCGGAGAAAAGCGGCATCAGTGGCTGCACGCAGTAGAGCAGGGCAAAGGTCGCGAAGCCAGCGGCAAAGAGGGCGAAGTTCGTTTGCCAGAATGCCGCTGTGCCGTGTTCGATTTTGCCCATCAGCGCGCCAGGCGCCTCGCCCGCGGCCGTGATGACGGCCTCCAGTACGTTGACGTCGTGCTTCCCCATGATTCGATGACTCCAGTCGCAGTTTTATACCTGACTGGATGATGCGTTCGGGTGATGTCAAAGTCCAATATCGATTTGGCCGGAATTGATACATAATCGATATCATGGATCTGCGCCGCATTCGCTACTTCATTGTGTTGTCCGAGGAACTACATTTCGGACGGGCAGCGCAACGCCTGAACATCGCGCAGCCGCCGCTCAGCCAGCAGATCCGGGTGCTGGAGGAGGAACTCGGGGCTCGGCTGTTTGAGCGCAGCAACCGGCGGGTGGAATTGACGGCCGCCGGTAAGGCGCTGTTGCCTGAGGCGCGTGCGCTATCGGCGCAGGCCGAGCGGACCGAGGAGGTGGCACGGCGGGCCCAGCGCGGTGAACTCGGTGAGCTTCGGGTCGGCTTCACGGGTTCGGCTGCGTTCAGCGCAGTCATCCCTCAGCTGATTTCCGAATACCGGCGCCGCTTGCCCGGGGTGCACTTACGGCTCGAGGAACTGACCACGCAGCAGCAGTTGACAGCGATGTTGGAGCGCCGTATGGAAGTGGCGTTCGTGCGCGGCGCGACGCGGCCCGAGTTACCGCCGACGTTGCAGGCCACACGCCTCTTCGAAGATGCGCTCGTGGCCGTCCTGCCTGCGCAGCATCCGCTGGCCGTCCAGGGTGGGGCACTGTCAGTGGAGGCGTTGAAGGACGAAGGATTCGTGATGTTTCCACGCGAGAGTGGGACAGGCGTGTACGACCAGATCATCGCGCTTTGTCAGCAAGCGGGTTTTGCGCCGCAGGTGGCTCAGGAGGCGCGCGAGTCGCCCACCATCGTGGGCCTGGTGGCAGCCGGACTGGGTGTGGCGATCGTGCCTGCGTCGCTGCAGAGCATCAACGTGAATGGCGTAGCGTACCGGCCGCTGCGCGAAAAAGCCGCGCGTTCCGCGATGTGGTTCGTGTTGCACGCCGGTGCGTTGACGCCGCAGGAAGCACTGATCGCTACGCTCGCCCGGGAGATTGGTGCGGGCACATCGGGTGAAGGTGACGGCTAGGCGTTCACGGACACCCAAGCCTGCGCGCCGGATCCAAGTGTCACACTCACACTCACGCGTTTTCACTCCGGCGCACGCTTCTACGACGCTGCGACCTTCAGCAATACCGGATCATTGCGATAGAGATCAGGAAACATCCGCTTCAGATCGGTCACCTTCGGCAAGTCGTTAATCGCGATGTACGGAGCGTCCGGATGAAGCACGAGGTAGTTCTGATGGTAGTTTTCGGCCGGATAAAAGCCCTTGAACTCCTCCACCTGGGTGACCACCGGCCGCGAGAACACATGCGCCTTATCGAGCTGCGCAATGTAAGCCCGCGCGACGCTCCGCTGTTCCGCATTGACCGGGAACACGGCTGAACGATACTGCGTGCCGTGATCCGGACCCTGGTAATTCAATTCGGTCGGGTTGTGCGCCACTGAGAAAAAAATCTGCAGCAGCCGTCCATAGGTGATCTGCGTTGGGTCGTACGTGATCTGCACGGATTCAGCGTGACCGGTGTCGCCGCCTTCCACGGTTTCATATTGCGCAGTGCCGGCCGCGCCGCCCGAATAACCGGCTGCGACCTGCTTCACTCCGCGCACGTGTTCGAACACGCCCTGCACGCCCCAAAAACAGCCGCCGGCGAACACGGCGGTTTCGCTATGAGTCGCCACGACTTTTTCGTCCTGGGCAGGCGCCGGAATCTGAGTCGCCGCTTCGGCTGAGTTGGCAACGCGCTGCACCGCGATTACGCCGACTGCGAGCACCAGCGCGCCTGCCAGTTTGGCGAGGCCTGAACGCGTGCGCAAAGAAGACACCTTGGTAGAGATTGTGTTCACGATTGTGAGTCCCTTAAGTGATGGGTAGTGCAAACGTATCGACGGTGCGCCCGGCATCAGCCGAACGTGAATGAATAAGCTTCGACGCCCGGGTCCAGAAACTCGATCGAGAAGGTGTGGTCCTTGACGTCACCGGATTGCCGCACCAGTTGATAGAGGCGTTCTCCCGTCACCGTGCCTGTGCCATCGGCGGCGACGTCGCTGCCGTGCGAGGCGCCAGGCGCGGCTCCGTCGATGCTGACGCGAAACCGCACAGGTTTGCCGTCCTGATTCGGGCCCAACACCAGATGCAGATCGCGCGCATGGAAGCGGTAGACGATGCCGCCGTCCGCCGTCGTCAGCGTGGCGTGTTCGCCGCCGACTTTCCATTTGCCTGTGAGGCCCCAATCGTTGAGCGCGGGCTGAACGGGCGCGGCGTAGGTGTGCGGCTTGTCCTGTGCCTCGCCTCCTGGCGAGGCGAAGTTCTCGGCGCGCGAGTAGCCGATATAGGTCTCCGGCGACTGCATGTCGTTATTGTCGGCGGCCGCTTCCACGCCCTGGACGCTGGCGCTGGTCAATCCCGTCGGCACGTCCGCCGCATTCGCGTGGCCCGCTTCGGTCAGCAGTTGCTGGATGACCTTCTCCGACTGCGCATAGCCGCCTTCGCCGAAGTGGTGGTAACGGATTCGTCCCTGTGCATCGACGAAGTAATGCGCTGGCCAGTACTCGTTGTTCAGCGAACGCCAGATGGCGTAGTTGTTGTCGATTGCCACCGGATAGTCGATGCCGAGGTCATGCGTGGCCTTCTTCACGTTATCGACATTGCGTTCAAATGCGAATTCCGGTGCGTGCACGCCGATCACGACGAGCCCCTGATCCTTGTATTTGTCAGCCCACGCTTTCACGTAAGGCAGGCTGCGCAGGCAGTTGATGCACGAGTAGGTCCAGAAATCGATCAGTACCACCTTGCCACGCAGGCTCTGCGCGGTCAGCGGCGGCGAGTTGAGCCACTGAATGGCGCCGTTCAGCGACGGCAATTCGCCTTCGACGGGCAACGGCGCCGGGTTGTCAGTGGCGGCCTGAGAAGCGCGCATCATGCCGCTGGACGCTGCGGCCATCATTGCGCCGCCCGCGCCGGCAGCGCTCGTATCGGACGCGGACATGACGACGTTTGAGCCGGCGGTGGGATTTGCAGCTGCCATCATCGCGCCGCCATCAGTCGTGACTGGCGTGACAGGCGTGCCAGCCGCACCGCTTGCGTCGGCCGTGGCCGCCGCATTAACTGCAGCAATGCCGGATGACCCACTGCCAGCGCCAGCAGACCTCGCGCCAGGCGACAACCGGTCTACCAGCTTCTGTTCGAGGCCACCCGTTGCCACCGTGGACACGCTTGCCAGCACACCCGTGTCTAAACCGAATGCGATCGCGACCACGCCAGCCAGCATCGCTGCGCCGATCCCACGGCGAATCCATTCCCCCGCGCCGAGCGAGCGCTTCATCGCCGTGAACACCCGGCCGCCGATCAACAGCGCCACCGCGAGCGAGGTTGCCGCACCGGCCGCATAGGCGACCAGCAGCAGCGTCGTGCCGACACTCGCGCCCCGCAGCGCGGCACCTGTCAGCACCAGACCAAGAATCGGGCCGGCGCAGGGCGCCCACAGCAAGCCGGTGGCAATGCCCAGCAAAAACGACGACCCAGCGCGAACCTGCTGGCCGTCGGTCTGAGCAAAGTTCGACAGACGATTGCCGGCGCTCACCAGCGGACGCATCAGATGGTCCGCAAAGCGCGGAAACAGGAGGGTCAGGCCAAATATGGCGAGCAGCGCGATGGCGAGCCAGCGGCCATACTGGTTGGCCTGGGTGACCCAGCCGCCGCCGACGGCAGCGAGCGTCGCCACCAAAGCGAACGTGAGCGCCATGCCGGCAAGCAGCGGCAGGCCGCTGCGCACAAATGGCTGGTCGGCGCGCGCAAACACGAAGGGCAGCACCGGCAAGATGCACGGGCTGAGAATCGTCAGGGCGCCGCCCAGGTAGGCAAGAACGATGAGTAACATGATTGTTCCCGGATATATAAGCTTATGTCGGATCGGCTGGGGGTCAGGTGGCAGCAGGCGTAAAGTTCATCGCCAGGCCGTTCATGCAATAGCGCAGGCCGGTCGGCTTCGGGCCGTCCTCGAACACGTGGCCGAGATGACCGCCGCAGCGTCGGCAATGCACTTCGGTGCGCGACATGCCGAACGAACTGTCGTCGCGGGTCGCTACCGCCTGGTTGAGCGGCGCCCAGAAGCTCGGCCAGCCCGTATGGCTGTCGAACTTCGTGCGCGACGAAAACAGGTTGAGCTGGCATCCGGCGCAAGAGAACACCCCGCTGCGATGTTCGTCGTTCAGCGGACTCGTGTACGGGCGCTCCGTGCCTTCCTCGCGCAGAACTGTGTACTGTGCCGGGGTCAGCGACTGGCGCCATTGCGCGTCGGTGCGAGTGAATTCGAAACCGGCGGCCGGCTTGCCGGCATTCGTCTGTGCCACGGCCAGCCTGGGCCAACGGCTGACGGCGGCGAGCGCCGCTACGGCCGCGCCGCCTGCGAACAGAAAGCTTCTTCGACTTTGCATGATGCGCTCCTCGGTGCCAATCTGCGGATAGTGGCCACATGCTAGGTCGCGGGCGGTGTCGAAGTCCTCACGGAAAGTAAAATTAAATGTGATAACTCGCAGCCCGGAAATTTTGCACAATGGCGAAATGGCGGCTTTCCGTTTCCGGCGTTTCCGGGGCGAGCGCCCCGCAAGCCGCCCTTTTCACGCTAACCAGGATCTGACTGGCGTCCGAAGCCCCATGGATCATCCGAAACGCGTACTGATCGTCGAAGACGATGTCGACATTGCCAACGTTCTAAGCCTGCACTTGCGGGACGAGCGTTATGAAGTCGTGCACAGCGCCGACGGCAACGAGGGTCTGCGGTTGCTGGAGCAGGGCAACTGGGACGCGTTGATCCTCGATCTGATGCTGCCCGGCGTCGACGGTCTGGAGATCTGCCGGCGCGCCCGCGCGATGGCGCGCTACACGCCGATCATCATCACCAGCGCGCGTTCGAGCGAAGTGCACCGGATTCTCGGCCTGGAACTGGGCGCCGATGACTACCTCGCCAAGCCGTTCTCGGTGCTCGAACTGGTCGCGCGGGTAAAAGCGCTGCTGCGGCGCGTCGATGCAATGGCGAAAGATTCCCGCATCGACGCCGGCACCCTGCAGGTCGTCGGGCTCACCATCGACCCGCTCACGCGCGAGGCGGTCGTCGACGGCCGCCGGATCGAGCTGACGCCGCGCGAATTCGACCTGCTGTATTTCTTCGCCCAGCATCCGGGCAAGGTGTATTCGCGGATCGATTTGCTCAACGCTGTTTGGGGTTATCAGCACGAGGGCTACGAACACACCGTCAACACGCACATCAACCGGCTGCGCGCGAAGATCGAAGCCGATCCGGCGCAGCCCACGCGCATCCTGACCGTCTGGGGACACGGCTACAAGCTGGCAGCGCCCTCTGACGGTCACGCACCGCAGGACATTGCGCCGAAGGGTGCGCCGTGAACCTGACGCTGACCCAGCGACTGCTGATCGTATTTTCGCTGCTGCTGCTCGCGTGCTGCGGCGCCTCGGCGTGGCTGCAGATCCGCTCCAGCGATCTGCATGAAAAGGAAGTTGTGCAGGTCTTGTCGCGCGACCTTGCGGGGCATATCGCCCGCAGCACGTCGTTGATGGACGCGAACGGCCTGCGCCCCGACGCCGTGCGGCAATTGTTCGGCCAACTGATGGCGGTCAATCCGAGCGTCGAGGTCTATCTGCTCGACAACGAGGGGCGCATCAAGGGCGACGACGCGCCGGTTGGAAGGGTGAAGCGCGAGCGGGTGGACCTCGCGCCGATTCGCCAGTTCATCGCCGGTGGCACCCTGCCGATTCTCGGCGACGACCCGCGCAGCATGGACGGGCGCAAGGTGTTCAGCGCCGCGCCGTTGCAAATGGACGGGCAGGCGCCGTCGGGCTACGTCTATGTGGTGCTGCTCGGCGAGGCCCATGACGCGTTGGCGGCGCGGGTGGCTGCCAGCTCCGTATTGCGCACCACGCTGTGGTCGATGGCGCTCGTGGCGCTGCTGGGGCTGGTCGCCGGCTTGATGGCGTTCGGCCTGATCACCCGGCCACTGCGCCGCCTGACCGACGCGATGCGCCGTTTCGATGCCGACGGTGAGCCGGATACGCAGCCCCAGGTGCCGCGCTCCTCTTCAGCAGGGCAGCGCGATGAGATCGCCGTGCTCGAGGCCACCTTCGCGCAGATGGCCAATCGCATCGGCGTCCAGTGGCGTGCGCTGCGGCGCCAGGACCAGCAGCGGCGCGAACTGATCGCCAATATTTCGCACGACCTGCGCACGCCGCTGACTTCGTTGCATGGGTACCTCGAAACGCTGTCGTTGAAGGCGGACACCCTCAGTGAAGTTGAGCGCAAACGCTATCTGGGGATCGCGCTTGCGCAAAGCGTCAAGGTGGGAAGGCTCGCACAGGCGCTATTCGAGCTGGCGAGACTCGAGCACGGCAACGTGCAGCCGGCACTGGAGGATTTCTCACTGGTGGATCTGGTGCAGGACGTGTTCCAGAAATTCGAGTTGCCGGCCGAGGCGCGCCATATTCGGCTTCGAGCGGGGATTCCGCCACGTCTGCCGACGGTCTGTGCCGATCTCGGGATGATCGAGCGCGTGCTGACCAATCTGCTCGACAACGCGATTCGCCATACACCCGCGGAGGGCGCGATCGACGTTGATCTCGCTTACCGCGACGGCAAGGTGCAGGTGACGGTCAGCGACACCGGTCCGGGCATTCCGGCGGAACTGCGTGAAGGGCTATTCGAGCGGCCCTTCAGTTCCGGCGGTGCGCATCGCGGCGGCGGATTCGGGCTGCTGATCGTGCAGCGCATGCTGCAGTTGCATCACAGCCGGATTCGTCTGGTTGAGCATACCGGAGCGGGGACGACGTTTTCCTTCGAACTGCCGACGGCGAGCACGGCGGTGCATGCTGCCTAGCGAGCTTGACTGATTTCAGCACAAAAACACGGCTGGCGAGAGGGCCGCTCATGGATCGCTCAGGGACCGCTTGAATTCACCGGTCCGCTGCGCGAGGACACGTTCTGTCCCGACGGCACGGTAACATCCATGATCCATGACGCAGGCAGCTTCTCTCGTCATTCATAGCATTCGTAGAATGGAGACCCAATGATCAGATTCCTGCACACCGCAGACTGGCAGATCGGCACGCAATTCGGCCAGTTCGACGCCGAAGAAGCCGCGCATCTTGCCGAAGCGCGTTTCGAAACGGTGCGCCGGATCGCCAGTGAGGCCGCCACGCGCCGCGTCGATGCGGTGCTGGTGGCCGGCGACGTATTCGATCAACAGACCGTCTCCGACACGGTCATCCGGCGCCTGTTCGGCGCGCTCGCGGGCTTTACCGGCCCGTGGATCATGCTGCCCGGCAACCACGATGCCGCGCTGGTCGAAAGTGTCTGGACGCGTGCACAACGTTTGAACTGCGTACCCGCTAACGTGCGAGTCGTACTGACGCCGGGCGTTATTTTGCTGGAGGAGCTCAAATGCGCGTTCCTGTGCGCGCCGCTCACGCAACGCATCACTTATGACGACACCACGAATTTTTTTGATCAGGCATCGAGCCCGCCCGACTATTTCCGCGTTGGGCTCGCACACGGCAGCGTGAGCGGCATCCTGCAAGAGGGGATCGATTCGACCAACCCGATCGCACCGACGCGGGCCGCGACCGCGCGCCTCGACTATCTCGCGCTGGGCGACTGGCACGGCCATTTTCAGGTGAATGAGCACACGTGGTACGCCGGCACGCACGAACAGGACCGCTTCCGCGCCAACGATCCGGGCTTCATGCTCGATGTCACGCTGCAGGAGCCGGGCGCGAGTCCTTCGGTGCAGACCGTGCCGGTGAGCAAATACCGGTGGCTGCGCTGGGAGGAAGAGATCGTGGTGTCGAGCGATGTCGACGCGTTAAAGGTGCGTTTGCAGGCACTCGGCGCTGCGGACGTCCTCAAACTTGACGTGCGCGGCACGACCGATCTCGCCTCCGCCGAGGCCGTACGTCTCGCGGTGGACGAAGCCCGTGCGAGTGTGCGTGCGCTGCGCGTCGAGATGACCGAGTTGCAAGTGCAGCCCACTGTGGATGACCTTGCTGCCCTCGGGGCGCAAAGCGGCTACCTGGGCAAAGTGGTCGCGCGTCTGCGCGATCTACAGGCGGACCCGCAGCAGGCGAAGCTCGCAGCGCAAGCGCTACTGCTGCTCGCCCAGTTTCAGCGTGAAGCGAGGGCTGCATGAAGCTCGAAAGTATTGCGATTCAGGAATTCAAGCAGTTCAATGGGCGTCTTTTTATCGGCGACCTGCAACCGGGGCTCAACCTCTTCACCGGCCCGAACGAGGCCGGCAAGAGCACGATTGCGGAAGCGGTGCGCGCAGTGTTTCTGGAACGTTACAAGGCGTCCCATCTGAAGGATCTCTTGCCGTGGGGCAAGGCGAGCGGGCAGCCTTCTGTCGAAGTGAGTTTCAATCTCGACGGCATGGCCTGCACGCTGACCAAGCAGTTCGTCAGCCGGCAACGCTGTGACCTGCGGATCGGTCAGCAGGTTTTCGGCGAGGATGAGGCTGAGGATCGGCTTGCTGCACTGCTCGGTTTCTCGCGCGCCACGCGCGGCGCGATGAAGGCGGACCAGGCCGGTGTGCCGGGGCTGCTGTGGGTGCAGCAAGGTGAGACGCAGGATGTGCGCGACGCGAGCGGCCACGCGGCGCTGTATCTGCGCGACGCGCTGACGCAGCTTTCGGGCAGCACCGGCTCGGCCGGCGAGGACCTGTTGATCGGCGCGGTGCAACGCGAACTGCGGCAACTGCTCACGGCCCGCACGCAACGCTCGACGGGGCCGCTTGCAGAGGCTGAGCAGGCACTGGCAGCGCTTGCCGTCGAGCGCGATACCCTTGAGGCGCAGCGCCGCCAGTTCGACGAGAACTTGACGCGTCTTGCCACGCAGCAGGAAGCATTCGAGGACGCGCAACGGAAGCGGCCATGGGAAGCCCACGAGCAAAAGGCGCTGCAGGCGCAAGCGCGCGCTGCCGCGGTTGCCGAACTCGAGCGCAGCGTGCAGGGGCTGGCGCAAACGCTGCAACTTCACGAGGCGGAACTGACGCTCTCGTTGCAGCAGGAACAAAATGCAGCGGACCAGGAAGCGACGCTCGCCAACGAGCGGCAGCAACTCGAACGCGCAAAGGCGGCGGTGCTCACCGCCGAGGCCGAGCATGCCCAGGCGAGCGCGGGTGTCGCCCGCTGCCAGCAGATCAACGACGCCGCGAATCGCGCGCTCGAACTCGCGAATGCCGCGGTGATGGCGCAGGAACTGAACAACCAGATCACGCTGTATCGCGACGAGATCGCGCGGCTCGAAACGTCGATCGCCGCTGCGGAGGCGGCACAGGCCGCTGTGCTCGACGCCACGCGCAGCGCAGCCTCGCTCGAAATCGATGTTGCCCAACTGCAGCGGCTGCAAGTGCTCGAATCGCGCACGAGCGTCTTGAGAGCGCGCAAGGAAGCTGCAATGACGCGCATCGATTATCGGCTGAGCGGCGGCGCTATCGTGGTAGGCGGCGAAACGCTCACCGGTGAGGGCGTATTGCGGCTCGACGATGCGCAGACCATCGAGCTGCCGGGGGGGGGCGAACTGCGCATCGTGCCAGGCGTCTCTGACCTCGCAGCGCTGCGTACCGAACTATCCGATGCCGAGGCGCAACAAGCAGAACTGCTGCGGGCACTAGGCGTGGCGTCGCTCGGCGACGCGCAGGCGCGGCATGAGCAATGGAAGGAGCAGGTCGCGCATCTGCAGAGCCAGCAGAAGATTCTCGCGGTGCATGCGCCGAAGGGCATCGAGCCGTTGCGAGCGGCGTTGGCGAGCGCGCTGGCGCGTCGGCAAACGGCTGACGCGCGGCTCGCCGCGTTGCCGGATTTTTCAGCAGCACCGGCTGTTGACGAGGCGCGCCGTGCCGCCGATGAAGCAAGGCAGGCACTCGAATCTGCGATGCGGGTGCTGGCGCAGACCAGCGAGCGCCGTTCGAATGCGCTGGCGGCGAGCGGCTCGCTGGGGGAGCAGGTGCAGCGCAAAGAAGCCCAGTTGCAGGATACGGCGTTCCGCGAACGTCGCGCGCAATGGCAGGCGAAGATCGTCGAACAGCGCGCGCACGTGGCCGCATTGACGAAGCAGCGCGACGAGCGCAACCAGGAACTCGGTGCCGCGCGCACCGACGATCCAACTGCTGAGGCCAAGCGTTATCGCGTGTCGGCGGATCTCGCACGCGACGAGCAGCACGAACGGCAAGTGCGAATCGCCGAGCTGCGCAGCCAGTTGGAAACAATGGGCGCATCGGGACTCGGCGAGCGGCTCGCCGCGGTGCGTGCCTCGCTTGAACAGATGGAGCGGCGCAAGAACGAGCTGACCTTGCGAGCAGGCGCGCTGAGCCTGCTTGACAAGGTGCTGGTCGAAGAGCGCGATGCAGCGGTCGCGCAGTTGCGCGCACCGCTAACGGAACGGCTGGGCCATTACCTGAAGCGGATTTTCCCGCAGTCGGCGCTCGAACTGGGCGACGACCTGAGTCCGGTGGCGTTGCAGCGCGAAGGCCGTATCGATACGCTCGATGCCCTCAGTTTCGGGACGCGCGAGCAGATGGGGATTCTCACGCGCCTCGCCTACGCCGATCTGCTGAAGGCCTCGGGCCGTCCCACCTTGCTGATGCTCGACGATGCCGCGGTTCACACGGACGGCACGCGGCGCGATGCCCTCAAGCGTGCCCTGCTCGACGCGGCGACGCGTCACCAGATCCTGTTATTTACCTGTCATCCGGAGCTGTGGGACGACCTGGGCGTCAAGCAACGCGCCATTGACGACCTGAGGGCTGCTGCATGAGTTCGATCCCCGCAGGACTGATGCTCGTTCACGGCAATCAGCCGGAGCGCTTGCGCGACCTGATGGTCCAATGGATCCGTCAACATCCGTTGGGGCCGCTCGAAAAAGAGGTCATTCTCGTCCAGAGCAACGGCATTGCCCAATGGCTGAAGCTCGCGCTGGCCGCGGATCCTGAAGACGGCGGTTGCGGTATTGCCGCCGCGCTCGACATGTCGCTGCCGGCGAGCTTTTTGTGGCAGGTATATCGGGCAGTGCTCGGCGATAACGCCGTGCCGGCTATCTCGCCGTTCGACAAATCGCGGCTCGTGTGGCGCCTGACGCGTTTGCTGCCGGAGCTGCTGGAGTTGCCGGGCTACGCGCCGCTCAAGCGCTTCATGGCCCACGACGGCGATCAGCGCAAACGCTTCCAGCTTGCGCAGCGCGTGGCGGACCTGTTCGACCAGTATCAGGTGTACCGCGCGGACTGGCTTGCAGCGTGGGCCGCTGGTGAGGACGTGCAGATTGATGCACGCAACAACCGCACGCCGCTTCCCGATGAATACCGCTGGCAGGCAGCGCTGTGGCGTGCATTGCTGGAAGATGTTGAGGCGCGCGCACCCGAAGGTGTGGACATGTCGACGGCCGGGCGCGCCGCCGTCCACGACGCATTTATGCAGCGTGCCGCCGAATTGCCCGAGGATGCCCGGCCGCCGGGGTTGCCGCGCCGGGTCATCATCTTCGGCATTTCGAGCTTGCCGCGCCAGGCGGTGGAAGTGCTTGCCGCGCTCTCGCGTTGGACCCAGGTGCTGATGTGCGTGCATAACCCCTGTGCGCACTACTGGGCCGACATCGTCGCCGATCAGGATCTGTTGCGTGCGCAACGTTCGCGCCAGCAGCGCCGTCACGGTGCGCCCGCCACCATGGACGACGCGCAGTTGCACCTGCATGCGCAGCCGTTGCTGGCGGCGTGGGGCAAGCAGGGGCGCGACTTCATCGGCCTGCTCGACGAGTACGACAGCGCCGAAGCGCGCGAGCGCTACACGGCGCAATTCACCGGCATTGGGCAGCGTATCGATCTGTTCGAAAGCGACGACGCGTTGACGATGCTGCAGCAACTGCAGGACGACATCCGCGATCTGCGCCCGCTGCGCGAAACGCGCGAGCAGTGGCCCGAGGTGGACACGAGCGCTGACCACTCGATCCGCTTTCATGTCGCGCATAGCCCGCAGCGTGAAGTCGAGATTCTGTATGACCAGTTGCTGGCCGCGTTTGCCGCCGATCCGACGCTGCGTCCGCGCGATGTGATCGTGATGGTGCCGGATATCGAGGTCTATACGCCGCACATTCAAGCCGTGTTCGGTCTGCTCGACACAGAGGACCCGCGCCATATTCCGTTCAGCGTCGCGGATCGCGGACAGCGCGATTTCGATCCGCTGATCGGCGCACTGGAAACTTTGCTCGCCCTTCCGCAATCGCGCCTGACCGTCAGCGACGTGCTCGACCTGCTCGAAGTGCCTGCCTTGCGCGCGCGTTTCGGCATCAGCACGGACGATCTACCGAAGCTGCGTAGCTGGATCAGTGGCGCCAACATTCGCTGGGGCCTGCACGCCGAACAGCGTGCGAGTCTCGGCTTGCCGCA
Source organism: Paraburkholderia sp. (assembly GCA_049523075.1). GTDB lineage: Bacteria > Pseudomonadota > Gammaproteobacteria > Burkholderiales > Burkholderiaceae > Paraburkholderia. The sequence continues at coordinate 6,406 of JBEKNG010000006.1, read as the reverse complement.
AGCCGGTGGCGAAAGCGCACCGAATAGCTGGGCCTTCGGTCTGCGCCGCATGCTGCTCGGGTACGCGGCTGGCGACAAGGGCGGCGCGTGGCACGACATCGAACCGTATTCTGAAATCGGCGGCCTCGACGCAGCCTTGCTTGGACCGCTGACGCGTCTCGTGGATGCGCTCGACGACACCTGGCAGACCTTACGCCAACCGGCCACGGTCGAAGTATGGTGCGAGCGCCTGCGCTTGCTCAAGACCACCTTCTTCGCGGCTGACGACAGCGAAGACGCCTACACGCTGGAACGGCTCGATGCCGCGCTCGAAGCGTGGCGCGATGCCTGCGATGAAGCGGTGCTGACGGGAGAGTTGCCGCTTTCGATCGTCGGTGACTACTGGCTGTCGCAGTTCGAAGGCGGCGGCCTGACCCAGCGCTTTTTCGCGGGCGCAGTCACCTTCGCCACGCTGATGCCGATGCGCGCGATTCCGTTTCGCATCGTCTGCCTGCTTGGCATGAACGACGGTGACTATCCGCGCAACCGCATGCCGCTCGATTTCGATCTGATGCGCCGTGACTACCGGCCGGGCGACCGCTCGCGTCGCGAGGATGACCGCTACCTGTTCCTGGAGGCGCTGCTGTCGGCGCGCGAGCACCTGCACGTGTCGTGGGTGGGACGCAGCGTCAACGACAACACGCCGCGGCCGGCGTCGGTGCTGGTCGGCCAGTTGCGCGACCATCTGAAAGCGGGCTGGCGTCTCGAAGGCGCGACGGACGATGAGCCGGATGCGTTGCTGGATGCACTGACGGTCGATCACCGGCTGCAACCGTTCAGCGCCGATTATTTTCCGGCGCGCCCGGGTGCGTCGAAGCTGTTCACGTATGCGCGTGAATGGAACCAGCCTGCGTCTTCGGCGCAGTTTGGCGCGAATGTCGACATGTTGGAAAGCAGTAATGACGCCGAGCTGCAACCGCTTGAGCGTGACGAGCCGCTGTCGGTGCGCGAGCTGGCGGAGTTCCTGAAGGATCCGGTCAAAAGCTTCTTCCGCCAACGCCTGCGCGTCGCCTTCGAAACCGAGGGTGCCTCGAGCGAGAATCATGAGCCGTTTGAAGTGGACCAGCTCGAAGCGTGGCAATTGCAAAACGAACTGATTCGCGCCCAGGCAGCTGCGCTCGAACGCGGCGACGAGGATCTGCTGCCTGCCGCGCTGAGTCGCCTCGAGCGCATGCATCGCAGCGGCGATCTGGCGGCAGGGGGTTTCGGCGAGGTGATCGCCGCCGACTTGATGGAGCCGATGGCCGATCTGTTCGAGCGTTTCCGCGCCGAGTTGCAGCGCTGGCCGGAGCGGCTCGACGAGCAATATGAACTGCGCGTCGAAGCGGGAACAGGTACGGGCGCGCTGAGCATCGAAGACTGGATCGGCGAGTTGCGCGCCGGTCCCGACGACAGCCGCGGCCGGGTTTTTCTCGACCCCGGTACGCTGATCAAGGACCGCAAGTATCGGGGCGACCGGCTCATTGCCTACTGGGTCGCGCATCTGGCCGCGCAACTTGCTGCCGGCGCGGTCACGACGGTGATAGTCAGCAAGGTTGGGAGCGTCGAATTCGCGCCGCTCGCGATGGCGGAAGCGCGGGCCCATCTGCTGACTTTGCTGCGTGCATGGGACGAAGGCACTCGCCGGCCGTTGCCGCTAGCCGTCAAAACAGCATTTGCCTGGCTCAGAAAGCGGCCAGGCGCGCTCGACTTCGTGCGCGCCCAAGACTTCGCCGGTGAAGCGGGCGAAAGCGCCGAAATCGCTGCAGCGCTTGCCGAAGCGCGCGACGCCGCTCGCCTCACCTACGATGGCGCGGGACGGCAGCAGGGCGAACGCGAGACCAACGCGTACCTGTATCGTGCGTACCCGGACTTCGGCGCACTTGCCGCGACGGGCGAATTCGAGCGGCTTGCTGTCGCGCTGCTGCTGCCGCTGCACCGCGCGATTCCGGCCTCGTCATCGAAATCAAAGAGCACGACGACTAACGCGGGAGACGCTCAATGAACGCCACCCTGACACCGCCGCCCGCCGGGCCAGCCGAGGTGCTGCGCCCGCTCGAGTTTCCACTTCAGGGCAGCAGCCTGATCGAAGCCAGCGCGGGTACCGGCAAGACCTTCACGATCGCGATGCTGTACGTGCGGCTCGTGCTCGGCCATCGCGGGCCGGACGGCGAGGCGCGGCCGCTGACGCCGCCAGAAATCCTCGTTGTCACGTTCACGGATGCCGCCACCAAGGAGCTGCGTGAGCGCATCCGTGCCCGCCTGATTGAAGCGGCTGAGTATTTCCGCGCCGATCCGGGCGAAGTCGAGGTACGTGCCGAGGGCGAAGACCTGCTGCATGACCTGCGTGACGCCTATGCGGAAGAGCAGTGGGCCGCGTGCGCCCGTCGCTTGCAACTCGCCGCAGAATGGATGGACGAGGCCGCGGTCTCCACGATCCATGGCTGGTGCAACCGCATGCTGAGTGAGCATGCGTTCGATAGCGACAGCCTGTTTTCGCAGACGCTCGAAACCGACCAGAGCGAGCTGCGCGCGGAAGTCGTACGCGATTACTGGCGTACCTTCCTCGCGCCGCTCGACGCGCAGTCCGCGGCCGAAGTGCGGCAATGGTTCGCCAGCCCGACCGCCTTGCAGGCGGAGATTCGCGGTTTGCTCGGCCATGCCGATTTGCTGCCAGAGGCGCCGCCGCCGCTCGAAGCGCTACAGCAGGCACGCGAGCAGCAGCGCGAGCATCTCGACCGCCTGAAGGCAAACTGGCCGGCGTGGGCCGACGAGATGCAGGCGTTATTCGACGACGCGCGCGCGAAGAAGCAGTTCAAGGCCACCAGCCTGAACGCGCCGAACTGCAAGAAGTGGATCGACAAGCTGCGCGATTGGGCCAGTGACCCCGAGATGCTGAGGCCCGATTTCGACGCCTCCGCAGCGTTGTGGACACGCTTTACGCCGGCAGGGCTCGCCGAAATCTGGCTGATAGGTGAACCGCCGGCGCATCCCGCGTTTGTCGCGATGGAGACGCTGTGCGATGCACTGGATGGACGGCCCACGGCGTATCACGCGTTGCTACGTCACTCGGCGCGCTGGGTCGCCCAGCGTTTTGCGGAGGAAGAGGCGCTTCGCTCGCAGATGGGTTTCGACGATTTGCTCACGCGCCTGAACGACGCGTTGCATAAGCCGAACGGTGCGCATCTGGCCGAGATCATCCGTCAGCAATACCCGGTTGCGTTGATTGACGAGTTCCAGGACACCGACCCGGTGCAGTACCGGATTTTCGATGCTGTTTATCGCATCGCGGACAACGATCCGGATACGGCGATCATTTTGATCGGGGATCCTAAACAGGCGATCTACGCCTTCCGCGGCGCGGATATCTATACCTATCTGGAGGCGCGGCGTGCCTGTGCCGGACGGCTGTTTACGCTGAAGAAGAACTTCCGCTCGACGCGTGAGATGGTGGCGGCGGTCAACCGCTGCTTTGATGCGGCCGAAGAGCGGCAGGATGGCGAGGGCGCATTCCTGTTCCGCGCCAACGAGGGCGGCGACAACCCGCTGCCGTTCATTGAAGCCGAGGCGCAGGGCCGCAAAAGCCGGTTGGAAGCTGACGGTGAGGATGTGCCCGCGCTGAGTGCGTGGTGGCTGCCATCCGCGGAGGACGGCAAGCCCCTCAGCAAGGAAGCGTACCTGCGCAGCATGGCCGCCAGTTGTGCCACCGAGATGGTGCGTCTCCTCAATCTGGGCCAGCAAGGCGACGCAGGAATTAGCGGCGTGCACGGCACGAAGCCCCTGCAGCCCGCCGATATGGCAGTGCTCGTCAACAACGGCACGGAAGCGCGTGCAATCCGCACGGCGCTCGCCGAACGCGGCGTACGCAGCGTCTATCTGTCCGATCGGGATTCGGTGTTCCAGACCGAGCAGGCGGCGGAATTGCGGCACTGGCTGGCGGCATGCGCGGACCCCGACGACGGACGTCTGGTACGCACCGCGCTGGCGACGGTAGCGCTCGGACTCGACTGGGCCGCGCTCGATACATTCAACCGCGATGAACTCGCGTGGGAAGCGTGCGTGCTGCAGTTCCGCGGCTACCGCGATTGCTGGCGCAAGAAGGGCGTGCTGCCGATGTTGCGCCGTCTGCTCAACGACTTCCATGTGCCGCAGCGCTTGCTTGGCCAGACCGCCGGCGCTGCGGTCAACGGAGAGCGCGTGCTGACCAACCTGTTGCATCTCGCCGAGTTGCTTCAGCAGGCGAGTTCGCAGCTCGACGGCGAGCACGCGCTGATTCGCTACCTCGACGAGCAGTTGAAGGACGAGGGCGCTGGCGTGGGTGGCGATGCGCGGCAACTGCGGCTCGAAAGCGATGCGGGGCTTGTGCAGGTCGTCACGGTCCACAAGTCGAAGGGGCTGGAGTATCCGTTGGTGTTTCTGCCGTTTGCGTGTACCTACCGGCCGCTCAAGGCCGACGACATGCCGCTCAAATGGCACGACGACGAAGGCCAACTGCATATCACGCTGGGCGACGCCGACGTGCTGCCGCGAGCGGATCGCGAGCGCCTCGGTGAAGACCTGCGCAAACTGTATGTGGCACTGACGCGGGCACAATACGCGACCTGGGTGGGGATTGCGCCGATCCAGAGCGTCGAACTGAGCGCGTTCGGGTACCTGCTCAATGGCGGCAGGCCGATTGCCGCCGCCGAGCTTGGCGACTTGCTGGAGCGGCTAAAGGGCCGGTGCGCGGAGATCAGCGTCGCCGAGGCGCCGCCCGCGAGCGATGCGCCGTTCGTGCCGCTTGGTGCGCAACAGGTCCGCGGAGAAGCTCGCCGGCTGCTGCGGCGCGTGCGCGAACACTGGTGGATCGCCAGCTATTCGAGCCTGCGCAAGGACAATGGCGTGATCGGCGGCACGATGGCCCAGGCACTTCCCGCGCCGATAGTCGACGTGGAGACGGACGAGTCTCGCGTTGCGCCGGAGACGCGCAGCGAGGACGTGTTTCACGAATTGCTGGAGGCCGAAGCGCTCGACGACGATGAGGCCACACCGCAGGCGTCGGCGCAGGTGCAGATGCAGGCAGCGGGCTCAGCCACGGCCGCGCTCGCCTCGCCGGCGGAGCCAGGCTTGCACGGCTTCCAGCGCGGCGCGGATGCCGGCAGTTTCCTGCACGATCTGATGGAATGGGCGGCCAACGAGGGTTTTGCGAAACTCGACGCCAACGAGCAAATGGTGCGCGATACGGTGGCGCGCCGCTGCAATCTGCGCGGCTGGGCACGCTGGATCGAACCACTAACGGACTGGCTTTTGTACTTGCTGCGCACGCCGCTCGCGCTGCCGTCAGTAGAAGGAGAGGCGGTGCCGCCCGTTGCGCTGGCGAACCTGACGTCCTACATGGCGGAAATGGAGTTCTGGCTGGCCGCGCATACGGTCGATACACAAGTGCTCGATCAACTCGTGTGCGACTTGACGCTCGATGGCGCGCCGCGGCCCGCGCTCGAACCTGCCCGCCTGAACGGCATGCTCAAAGGCTTTATCGATCTGGTGTTCGAGCACGACGGCCGCTATTACGTGGCGGATTACAAGTCGAACTGGCTCGGCCCCGACGACGCCGCGTACACGCCGGCGAAGATGCGTGCGCAGGTCCTGCATTCGCGCTACGAACTGCAGTACGTGCTGTATCTCTTCGCGCTGCATCGGCTGCTGAAAGTGCGTCTGCCCGATTACGACTACGACCGCCATGTGGGGGGCGCGGTCTATCTGTTTCTGCGCGGCGGCCGCGCGCCTGGACAAGGCTTACATATCGAGCGGCCGCCGCGTGAGTTGATCGAAGAACTGGATGCGCTGTTTGCGCGTCGCTCAGACGGCGAAGATGCCGCGGAGTATGCGTTGAAGGAAGCTGAATGACGACCCGCTCCACCGACACCCTCGCCGTCATCGACGCCAAGGGCGACACCCTGCGTATGCTCGGCGTGCTCGACCAGTGGGTCGAGCGCGGCTGGCTGCGTTCGCTCGATGCCGGCTTCGCGCGTTTCCTTTGGACCGAGGAACCGCAGGCGCCGCCGCTGCTGGTGCTTGCTGCCGCGCTTGCGAGCCATCAGTTGGGGCGCGGCCATGTGTGCCTCGACCTGCAGGCGACGCTCGACGACCCGACCTTCGCGCTTTCGTTGCCACCCGACGGACCACAAGCGTTGGCGGCGGCTGAACCGCCGCAATCGCCCGCGGAGGTGCTGGCCGGCGTCAATCTCGCGCGCTGGTTGGCAGCGCTCGATCAGCCGGCGCTAGTGGGTGCGGAGGCGGGCAATACGCCGCTCGTGCTCGTCGGCACGCGGCTGTATTTGCGCCGCTATTGGCAATACGAGCAGGACGTGCGCGCCGGCATCGAACGGCGGCTCGCTGCGTCCGCGCA